>CAZSWW010000001.1:0-25037 GCA_964611265.1 uncultured Sulfurimonas sp.
TAGAATTGATGGGTAAAGATATACCAAAATCAAGTGTTATAGGGATAATCCCTCATATCATAGATGTGAAGATAGAATTAAGTGAACTACTAACTGAAAAATTTGAAATCTACATAAGTACAATCGTACAAATTTTACAAGATGAGGATATAAAGGTTTCTAAAAATGAAAATACAACCTCACTACAAGATATAATATCTCAATTTAAAAACCCTTTATCTCATAAAAGATAAAGGGGAAAACAAGAAAATTTTAAATCTATCTATTAACTAAGTATAAACCAATAGCTTGAAGTTTTTTACCCTTAATATCGCCACAAATTTGAGACTCTTTTAAGAAAGTTTTTGCCTGTGCTGTTGTTGTAAAATGTTTAGATGTCGCTTTACACATCTTTTTATACATCATAGCACCCTTTTTAGCCATCATTGCTTGTTTCTTTTTAATCATAGCTAACTCTTTTGATTGAGATTTTTTAACCATATCTATAAGTTCATCAAATCTCATAATCGTTCCACCATTTTCTTTTTGAAACTTTTGTGCTGCTAACTTTGTTGAAAAAGCGTATTTACTTACCATACTCATAGTACCTGGCTTTTTACTACCAACCACAAAGTAAGCATCTTTTGATGGTATAAACTTAAGTGTAATGTTATCTACAACTTTAAAGTTTGTCATTTTTTTACCATTTACAACTATATCTTCAACAAGACAAGTGATTGAACAGTACTGGTCGTGCTTATGGTCATGGTCTGATGCATGATTTGTTCTATAGAACATAGGAAGTGTCATACCACAAACACTACAATACATCTTATCTTTTGAACTCTTTAGAAGTGTTACTTCACTCATAGGAACAGTTCTGTAGTTATTGTGCATAGAAGCACTTAAACTAATACCTAATACTAATAAACCAATAATCAATCTTTTCACATTGACTCCTCATTTTAATCTAAAGAATTTTATCTTAAAAGTGTTAAGTTTGTGTTAAATTATCTTAATCTATAAACCCAAGTAGAACTAAAATTATATCTATAAATGGTACAATATTATTGTGAAATATTAGGCTATAAAAATTAGAAATTTATAAAATGAAGTCCTCAAAGTAGAGTATAAAACTGCTTTGAACCAAATCAGTGAATATCAAAGAGAAACATGAAAATATACTCTACTTGAGGATGAGGAAAAATGCCATCCAAATAATGAATAAACATTCATATAGTAGTTTAATTAGACTTATACTTTCTTTAAAAAGTCTATTTTAATGATATTTAAAATCCTCTTTCATACTCAATACTTGGATTTGCAAAAATATCTAAAATATCATCTAAAAGCAACTCTTTTTCTTTCTTTTTAACTATAACATCCAACTTTTTTATCTCATCTAAAATAGTATCTATATAATTGTTCCATCTATCTTTTATAGCTTCACTTAAAGCAACTTCAACTGATATTATATCTTTTGGAACTATACTTATAACAGTTGTATTTGCTACTTTTTCACTCATAGAACATATCTGTAACATCTCTGCTATCTCAACCTCATTAGCCGTTTTTTTAACAAGTGAACCATCTAAAAACTCATCTGTTGTTTTTACACTGATTTCGCCAACTTGTTTTTCATCATCTGATGCTGTATTTATGATGATAACTTCATCAAATTCTTGAAGTAATGGCATCAGTTTAAAACCAAGTGTACCACCATCTACAACCTCAACTTCTGGTGAAAATATAAAATTCTCTTTTAGGTATTTTGCTCCATAAAGCCCTATCCCCTCATCTTTAAAAAAGGCATTACCTGAGCCTATAAGTGCTATTTTTTTCATTTTTATCCTTTGTAGTAAATTTGTCCTAGTGATATTCCACTATCGTTTAGTGGTGTTTTTTGTTGTATGTAGTATCTTATGTTTAACTTTTTAAACTCTGCTATGACCATAGAGAGTAAAAGTGCATTTTGAAAAACTCCACCAACTAAAACTACTGGTTTTTTAGGGTAAAGTTTTGTTATGTCTATGATGATATATGTTAAAGTTTTAAAAAATCTACTTGCTATTTGTGTTTTATCTTTCTCATAAACCATCTCAACTATCATCTCTTTATAGGAGATAACTCCATCTTTTATAGTGTATGAGTAAGGTTTAGCATCTACTTGTATAGCTAGATTTTCAAGAACTAAACCAGCTTCACCATCATAAGATATACTCTTATAAAACCCACATAAAACATAAATAGCATCAAAAAGTCGCCCCATAGATGAAGTTTTTGGACTATTTATATTATTTTTATACATCATATGTAGTGTTTTTAGTTCTGCTTTACTAAAACTATCTGCTATATCCATATCTAAAACTTCTTCAAATGAAAAAGACTCAAATAGCAATCCAAGAAGCACTCTTTTTGGCTCTTTTATAGCTTTTTCACCTCCAAGAAGTGATATATTTTGAAGATGATATACTCTTTTATAAGATGAGCGATTAGCAAGTAAAACTTCACCACCCCAAAGTAGTCCATCATCCCCATAACCAGTTCCATCAAAACAAAAAGCCAACACCTCTTCATCTAAAGTGTATTCAGCCATACAAGAGAGTGTATGTGCAAAATGATGTTGCACCTCTATAAGTTCTGTATCTTGATGTTTTAAAGTATACTCTTTTGCCCATTTTGTACTTTCATAGTTTGGATGCTTGTCACAAACCACTACATCAGGAGTAAAGTTATAAACTCTTTTAAAAGTATCTAACATCTTTTGAAAATACTCAACACTATCTATGGAGTCTAAATCTCCTATATACGGAGATATTACAACATGGTTACCAAATGCTATACCTATAGTAGATTTTTGATTTGCTCCAACTGCTAATATCTTTTTACTAAATGTATCTTTCATATACAAGCTAAGTGGTGCATAACCTCTAGCCATCCGTAACATTATGGGCTTTTTTTCTACCACTTGCATCACACTATCATCACAACCATTAACTATATCTCTGTTATGAACTAATGCACTTTTTATAACACTTGAAAGTTTGCCAAAAAGTTCATCATCTTTCGTTATGATAGGCTCTCCACTTAAGTTTGCACTTGTTGCTATAAGTGGCACTTTTACCTCATCTAACACTAAAAGATGTAAAGGGGTATATGCTAAAAATACACCAATCTTTTCTATCCCATCAGCGATAGAAGATGCCAAGGAAAAATCATCTTTTTTCTTAACAAGAACAATAGGTTTATGCAAAGATAGCAGTAACTTTTCGTCTTCTTTTGTTAAATCACAAACTTTTTTTATATCTTCTATATCTCTAAACATCACAGCCAATGGTTTTTTAGGGCGATTTTTCTTAACTCTTAACTCTTGAACTGCATTTTGAGAAGTGGCATCACAAAGTATATGAAAACCACCTAACCCTTTTAGTGCTACTACATAACCAGCTTTTATATCTTTTGCAAATTGTTTTATCGGTTTAATATCTTTGATGCCATCTTTAGTTACATAGTTTAATTGTATAGCACATTTAGGGCAAGAGATAGGCTCAGTATGGTGTCTTCTGTTTGTAGCATCTTCATACTCTGCCCTACACTCTTCACACATCTCAAACTTACTCATAGATGTTTGTTCTCTATCGTAAGGTAAGTTTTTAATGATGCTATAACGAACTCCACAGTTAGTACAGTTTATAAATGGATAAAGATAACGACGATTTGTTTTATCATACATCTCAGATATACACTCATCACAAACTCCCATATCTGCACTAAGCATTGTTGATATATCTGAATTTTGAGATTTTATTATATTAAAATCATCCACATTTAATGGCTTTATAGTTGAAGAGACTATATCATCGATACGACTAAGTGGTGGGGCAAAAATTTTTATATCTTCTATAAAAGAGTCTATATTTTTACCACAAACATCTACTTGAACACCCAAACCATCATTAAAAACATAACCAACTAAGTTATGCTTTTGAGCAAGTTTATATATAAATGGTCGAAAACCTACCCCTTGAACAATACCTCTGATAATGATTTTTGTAGCCATATATTTCCAAAAAGTGAATTAGTATTCATAATATTAGCAGAAATAAGTTACAAATTCAAAATCTATGTTATTTTACTTAAGATGCAAACCCACTTTTAAAACCACACTCTTTTTTAACAACTATATTTTTTTGTTTCTCTTTTCGTTTTGTATCTTTTTCTACAAAGATTTTTTTACGAGTTTTTGGGTCTAATTCTGTATAGTACATAACTGCTGAGTAAGTAGATGGTGTTGGTGTAAAAACCTGTGCTTGTTCAGGGTTCATCTTTAACTCATCTGTTGTAAATCTCTTTAACTCGTGCATATCTTTTTCAGTACACCCAGGATGAGCTGCGATAAGGTAGTAAGTTAAAAACTGGTTTTTACCCTCTTCTTTGTTTAGTTTGTCATACATCTTTTTAAAATCTACTAAAGTTTCTTTTCCGGGTTTTCCCATAAGTTCTAGTACATGTTGTTGTGTATGTTCTGGTGCTACTTTCATCTGTCCAGAGATATGGTGTTTTACCATCTCTTTTAAGTAACTATAACCATGTTGTTTATCTGCTGTTATAAGATCATAACGAATTCCAGATGCTACAAATGCTTTTCTAACACCATCAACCTCTCTTACTTTTCTAAGTAGGTTTATGTTTCTTCCGTGATTTACATGCATCACTTTACAAAGTCTATCTGCATCTACACATCTTATGTCGTCACAAGTACCTTTTTTGAGTTTTTTGTTACACTCATAACCATACATATTTGCCGTTGGTCCTCCAACATCACTTATGATGCCTTTGTAGTCTTTATACTTGTTAAAATCTTTTGCTTCATCTAGTATGTTACTCTCTGAACGAGTTCTTATAGTTCGACCTTGATGCACACCTATGGCACAAAAGTTACACTCTCCCCAACATCCGTGGTGTGTCATGATGGAAAACTTTATAGTTTCTAAACATTTTACTTTTCCATCTTTTGCATAGTAAGGGTGTAACTCTCTTGTAAAAGGTAAGTTCGAGTTAGCATCCATCTCTTTTTCATCAAGATAATCACATGGTGGGTTTTGTATAAGAAAACGGGTATCTACTGGTTCACAAAGTCCTGATGCAGATATAGGGTCGTTGTTATCATAAAATCTATCAAAAAGGTCTATATACTTCTCTTTTACCTCTAAACAGTCACTATGAGAGGGAAGTTGTATATACTCATGTTTTGGTTCTTTTGAGATATAACAGATACCTCGTATATCTCTATAATCTCGTCCATCTTTTATGGCTGAGGTAAGTTGCTCTAAGGCTATCTCCCCCATACCATAAACAAGTATATCTGCCTTAGCATCAAAAATTACAGGTTTTTTAAGCTTATTTGACCAATAGTCATAATGGCTAACTCTTCTAAGGGATGCTTCAATGCCACCTAAAACAAGAGGAACAGTATTTTTAAAATACCTACGGATAAGGTTACAGTAAACACTCAAAGCCCTATCTGGTCGTTTGTTATTTTTACCACCTGGGGTATAATCATCTGAGTTTCTAAACTTTTTAGTTGCTGTATAGTTACTTACCATACTATCAACACTACCACCACTTACACCCCAGTATAGTTTAGGTTCACCTAATCTTTTTATATCTATATCACTCTTTATATCTGGTTGCCCTATCATACCAACTTTATAACCAAGCCTCTCAAGCATACGACCAACCATAGAAACACCTATAAAAGGGCTATCTATATAAGCATCTCCACTTACAAGTATAACATCACACTGTTTCCACCCTCTAGCATCCATCTCAGCTCTAGTAGTTGGTAAAAAATCTTTTTCACTAAATGTTACTGTATCTCGTTTTGGTTGTTTGTTTTTACTTCGTCTGCTCAATTTTTATGCCTATTTATTTTATTATCGTTTCAACCCATTTACAGTTTGAAGCATTTCATCACTTGTTGTAATAACTTTAGAGTTAGCATCATAAGCTCTTTGCCCCGTGATTAGGTCTGTTAGTTCAACTACAAGTTCAACATTTGAAAGTTCCACAAAACCTTGTCTTATAAGTCCAAGTCCATCGATACCAGGTGTTCCCTCAACTGGTTGTCCTGAACTATCTGTATCTATGTAAAGGTTATCACCCATGGAGTGAAGTCCTGCTGGATTTATAAAGTTTGTTGTTGTGATTTGTCCTATTACAGTAGCTTGTGTTTGACCTGACTGAACAACTGAAACTGTACCATCTGTACCAACACTTACATTTGTAGCATCTGGTGGTATAACTATCTGTGGAGTTAGAACATAACCATCACTATTTACAACTGTACCGTTACTATCTATCTTAAAAGCACCATTTCTACTATAAACTTCTGTACCATCTGGTAGTTCCATTTTAAAAAAACCTTGACCTGTTATAGCCATATCAAGTTGGTTATCTGTTTGTTTTAAACTTCCCTCTGAGAAGATTTTATTTATAGCAGTTGGACGAACACCAAGACCCACTTCTATACCTGTTGGGCTTTTTGTCGTATCACTTGTTGATGTACCAGCATATTCCATAACATGGTACATAAGGTCAGCAAATTCTGCACGAGATTTTTTAAAACCTATCGTGTTTACATTTGAAATATTATTGGCTGTTGTATCGATTTGTGTTTGCATCCCCAACATCCCTGTTGAAGCAGTATATAGTGATTGCATCATAATAAAATCCTTTTATTTATATTTATACTTTGGCAGCAATTTTAGTTATTGCATCTCTGTTCATATCGTTCATCTGAGTATCCATTACTTTTTGGTACATTCCAACTAAACGATTTGTTTCTATAAGTGATGTCATCTCTTTAACAGCATTTACATTACTTTTTTCTACAAAATTTTGTAATACAGCTCCACTATCTTTTAACGATACACTTCTTTCTATACCATCATATACATAGAGGTTATCACCCTCTTTTTGTAACTTTGCTAAAGAGTCAGGATTTGCTACAAATAGCTTAAAACCTTGACTCATTTTAACACTTGATGGTAAGTTTGTATACATTTGACCATTTTTATCAGTTTCGATGATAGAGGCTTTGTCATTTATTTTTATAAACTCTTTAGTTTGAAAGTAATCAGCTGGTAAAACCTCATAACCTTGTTTATTTACTAAAGTACCCTCTTCATCTTTAGTAAATGAACCATCACGAGTAAGTCTTATACCTTGTGGAGTTTTTACTGCAAAAAACAGACCCTCTCTTGAAAGAGCAAAATCTAAAGGGTTGTTTGTTTTTTGCATATGGCCAACTGAATGGTCAGTAAAACTTTCTACTATTTGAGGTGCTTTAGCCATAGTTCTATTTAAAAACTGAGCACTCTCTTTTGTGTTGTTGTCAAGAGATAAATCATCTCTAGCTTCTTTATATATTCTCATAAAATCGCCAACAATAAGATTATCTTCTTTAAAACCAACAGTATTAACATTTGCAAGATTATTAGAAATGGTATTAAGTCTGTTAAACTGTGTAACCATTCCAGCTGCTGCACTGTAATAACCAGTTTGCATATAATCTCCTTTTAGTTTTATATATTTTCAAGATAAAGCATTTTTCATTCCAAAAAAACAGCAATTTAAATAAAGTTAATCTTAAAAATATTTCGGTATAATCCATTCTTAAAATAACCTAAAGTTACGGAGTGCATTAGTAAACATGACAGCAAAAGAACTAAACAAAGCAATCGAAGAATTTTTTACCAAAAATAAAACTAAAGATTGTATGACATACGAGTCTCTAATCGAACTTTTTGAAAAGCAACCTACTACTGCTCAATCAAAAAATATTTTTAAACATGTTGTTAAAAATAAAGCATGTCTTTATTCATCATCAGAACATGCAAAACTTCTTAATGATAGAGAAGCAGAAGCTAGAAAAACTGCTCAAAGAAAGATGTTACTTAACAACGATATGGATGATTTTGACATCTTAAAAGAGCATGAACTATTAGAATGGTCTCGTTCTGATTCCCCTGTTCGTATGTATCTTCGTGAGATGGGTAAAATCCCACTTTTAACAAAAGAGGAAGAGATAGAGATCTCTAAAAAGATTAAATACGGTGAAAGTATCATTATAGATGCTATCTGTTCAGTTCCTTATCTTATAGAATTTATACTAGACTATAGAGAACCTCTTATAAATCGTGAAAGAAGAGTTAAAGAACTTTTTAAAAGTTTTGAAGATGAAAAAGATGATTCTGATGATGACACTGCTACAGATGCAAGTGCAACAGCAGATGAAAAATCACTTTCTGTAAAAGACAAAACTAGAGTAACCAAAGTAAATACAGCTTTTAAAGCACTTGAAAAAGCAAAAAAAGACTGGTTAAAACTAGCAGATAAATATCCTGAAAAAGAAACTAATGAACTTGATGAAGAGATAATCCACTATTATTTAGGTTTATCATTCAAAAAAAGAATCTTAAAAGAAGCTCTTTTAGACTTAGGACCAACATCAAAACTTATAAATGAACTTGTTCGTGCAATGGAAACTGCACTTAAAAGTGATGAGGGTTACGATAAAGAACTAAAAAGACTTGAGTATAAACTACCACTTTTTAATGCAACTCTAAAAGCAAACCATAAAGTTTTAGTAAGTAAGATTCAAGAATTAAACAAAGAAGATATAGCCAATATGGTTCCAGAAGCTACTATGGTTTCTACATATATGGAGATTAAAAAACTTGTTCAAACTAAAGAGGCTTCAAAAAATAGTTTTGATATGGAACCAGATAAATTAGCTGATATTTTAGAACAGATTAAAAGAGGTAAAAATATCTCTGAAATTTCAAAAACTAAGATGGCAAAATCAAATCTTAGACTTGTTGTTTCTATCGCTAAGAGATACACTAACCGTGGACTACCTTTCCTTGACCTTATCCAAGAGGGTAATATAGGTCTTATGAAAGCTGTTGATAAGTTTGAATACGAAAAAGGTTATAAGTTCTCAACTTATGCTACTTGGTGGATTCGTCAAGCTATAAGTCGTGCTATTGCTGACCAAGCTAGAACTATCCGTATCCCTATCCACATGATAGAAACTATCAACCGTATAAACAAAATTATGCGTAAACACCTACAAGAACATGGTAAAGAGCCAGATGTAGATACAATTGCAGAAGAAGTTGGTCTTTCTGTTGAAAAAGTTAAAAATGTTATAAAAATCACAAAAGAACCTATAAGTCTTGAAGCACCTATCGGTAGTGAAGATGATGGTCGTTTTGGTGATTTTATAGAAGACAAGACATCTGTTAGCCCTGCAGATGCTATACTAAAAGATGACTTAAAAGTTCAGATAGAACAAGTTCTTGAACAACTAAATGAAAGAGAAAAAGCTGTTATAAAACTTCGTTTTGGAATCATGGATGATGAGAGTGATAGAACATTAGAAGAGATTGGTAAAGAGTTAACAGTAACTCGTGAAAGAGTTAGACAGATAGAATCTTCAGCTATTAAAAAACTAAAACACCCTAAAGTTGGTCGTAAACTTAAAAACTATATAGAAGAGTAAATCTCTTCTATATAGTTTCTTTCATTCTATATCAAAACCTTAAGACAATTTAGATAAAATTACATAATTTTAAAACTGAATTAAGAGGGTAAAACTTTGAGTAAATATATCACAACACCTATATACTATGTTAATGGCGAAGCACATATTGGTCATGCTTATACAACTTTTATAGCTGATACTACAGCTAGATATGAGAGGCTAAAAGGTGAAAAAACTTACTTTTTAACTGGAACTGATGAACATGGACAAAAAATAGAAGAGTCAGCTGAAAAAAACAACAAACCAACTCAAGAGTTTGCTGATGAGATTAGTGCTACATTTAAAAACCTTTGGGATGAATTTGAGATAAGTTATGACCAATTTATCAGAACTACTGATGCTAAACATAAATTAGGTGTTCAAAAAGCATTTGAAGTTATGTTTGCTAAAGGTGATATTTATAAAGATTTTTATGAGGGTCACTACTGTGTAAGTTGTGAAACTTTTTTCCCTGAAACTCAACTTGTAGATGGAGAGTTTTGCCCTGATTGTGGTCGTAGTACAAACATAGTAAAAGAGGAAAGTTACTTTTTCAAACTTTCTAAATATGAAGATAAGCTACTAAAACTTTATGAAGAAAATCCAGACTTTGTTTTACCTCGTTCTCGTGGAAATGAAGTTATAAGCTTTGTAAAAGGTGGTCTTCGTGATCTTTCTGTAACTCGTACATCTTTTAAATGGGGAGTTCCTATGCCTGAGAGTTTAAATGATGACAAACATGTTATGTATGTTTGGCTTGATGCTCTTATGAACTATGTTACAGCTCTTGGTTATGGAGATGATGAAAAACTTATGGAGTTTTGGCCTGCATCAACTCACTTTGTAGGTAAAGATATACTTCGTTTTCATGCTATCTACTGGCCTGCATTTTTAATGAGTCTTGATTTACCACTTCCTAAAACTATTGCAGCTCATGGTTGGTGGACTCGTGATGGTGAAAAAATGAGTAAGTCAAAAGGTAATGTTATATCTCCAAAAGAGGTAGCAGATGCTTATGGTGTTGAAAACCTTAGATACTTTATGCTTCGTGAAGTTCCATTTGGTCAAGATGGTGATTTCTCTCAAAGAGCATTTATAGATAGAATCAACTCAGAGTTATCAAACGACTTAGGAAACTTACTAAACCGTATCATAGGTATGAGTGGAAAATACAGCGATTTTGAGATAGATAGTGTAGATGTTTTAAAATACCACTCAAAAGAGTTAGATGCTATGGATGAAGCACTTGGTAATCTTGATGATTTTATGAAAAATATGCAAACACACCGTTACCTAGATGAGTTATGGAAACTTTTTGCTATAGGTAACAAAGCTATAGAGGAGCATGCTCCTTGGGCTAAAATGAAAGAGGACAAAAAAGATGAAGCACTAGCTACTGTTGCACTTGTTGCAAATATATTAGCAAAAGCATCTATAATGCTTCACCCTATTATGCCAAAAACTACTATGACCATAGCAGATGCACTTAACTTCGAGATAAACAATGATAGTTTTTTAAATCTTGTTGAGGGTAAAAATCTTCTAAAGACTTTTACTATCAAAAAAGTTCCACCACTTTTTCCTCGTGTTGAAGAACCTTTGATGCAAGAAGCTCCAAAAGCTGAACCAAATAAACCTAAAGAAGAAGAAAAAAAAGAAACTCCAAAAGAAGAAGATAACCTTATAGAGATAGGTCAGTTTTTTGAAACATCTTTAAAAATAGGTACTATTGTTGAAGCAGAGGAAGTTAAAAAAAGTAAAAAACTTCTAAAACTTCAAGTTGATTTGGGTGAAAAAAAACCTAGACAAATAGTAGCTGGTATAAAAGAGTTCTACTCACCTGAAGATTTAGTAGGAACTCAAGCTTGTGTAGTTGCAAACTTAAAACCTGCAAAACTTATGGGTATGATGAGTGAAGGTATGCTTTTAGCTGCTAAAGATGAAGATGGACTTTGTTTAGTTCGCCCTGAAAAACCTAAAAAAGCAGGTACACCTGTTGGATGAGACTTGTAAATATCTTAGCACTCACACAAGCAAAGCTTGTAAATGAGCCATTTGTAAATAGTTTTGAAAATATCGTTTTTGATGCAAAGAAGATAAAAAGGGGTGATCTTTTTATCGCTTTTGTTGAAGAAGATATTGAAGATGCTATTTTAAATGGTGCTTATGGTGTAGTTTTTGATAAACCAACACAGATAAGTGATAGTGAGATTGCTTGGATAAAAGTACAAAACATAGAAGAAGCCATAAAAAAACTACTCCGTTTTAGGCTTATAGAAAAAAAAATAAATATCTACCAATGTGATGAAGTTACTATCCGACTAGCACAGCAGATTGTAACCCAAAACAACCTAGTGGTACTAGATTCTAATGTTAAAGATATTTTCTTATCTCTTTGGGGTATAGAGGCAGATACAACTATACTTTTCACACCATCTCTAACTGATGAAACTTTATTTACAGATGTAAAACTTTTACCAAGTGATACAACTAACCACATAGAAGTAAAAGAAAAAACACTTTTTGAAACATCATTTATCTACGATAATAAATTTTATGAAAGACAACTATTGTCACCTTTTTTTATACCATATTTGGAAAAGTTGCTATCTTTATTTACAAGTTTAGATATAAACTTTAGACTTAAAAAATTCACTCCTATAAAACATTTTGAAGCGGTATTTGTAAATAAAAATCTTCAAGTAAAAGATTTTGGTTCTACAGATAAAGTAGTTATCTTTGAATCAGACAAAAAACTTATAAGTTCACAAATAGACTTTTTAAAAAATAATGCTTCTTGGGCTAATATAATATACCTAATAGATATAAAAGATGAAGATGAAGTTTTAAATACTCTAAAAAACACTAATTTTCACTTTGCACTCGTTTTTGGTTATGATAAATATATATTAAACGAGCAACAAAAATATACTCAACAAGTTTTATTTTAAGGAATAATATGAAAACACTTACTTATGATATATGTATAATTGGTTGTGGTTCTGCTGGTTTTGCAGCAGCTATGAGGTCTTATGATTTTAACAATCATGTATGTATAGTTGAGGGTGATAAGATTGGTGGAGCTGGTATCCATAATGGTGCTTTAAGTTCTAAGGTTATGTGGGAGATAGCTAAAGATTATTCTATAGCTAAAAAAATCAACTCTGGCTATAGTGCTTCTAACTTACATATAAACTATGAAAAAATGATAAATACAGTACATGATGCAGTTAGTGAAAAACAGTATCAGATGCATTCACAGATAGAAACATTTGCAAAAAAAGAAAACTCTACTAGAAGTTTAACCCTCTTAAAAGGTTGGGGGAAATTTTCAACAGATAAAACTCTTATAGTTACTAAGGATGATGGTGAAAAAGTCGAGGTAAAAGCAAAAGACTTTATCATTGCTACTGGTTCACATCCTAGAAAGCACCCTACTTTAGAAACAGATGGAAAAAGGATTATAAACTCTGACCATATACTAAGTCTCAAAAAATTTCCAAAACAGATACTTATCATAGGTGCTGGTGTTGTTGGATGTGAATTTGCCACTATATTTGCCGAGTTTGGACAGACTAAAGTGCATCTTCTTGATTCACAAGAGAGAGTTATACCTTTTGAAGATGATGATGTAAGTGACTATGCAGATAGTATGCTACAAAACATAGGTGTAAAAATCCACCATACTGCATCTCTTAGAGATGTTATAAAACACGATACACACTTAGAAGTAATTTTAGAACACAAAGATAACCATATAGAAGTTATAGAGGTAGAAACTATACTTATATCTATAGGTAGAGTAGCAACTCTTAAAAATCTAGGACTTGAAAACATAGATATAACCGTAACAGATAGAGGTTTGCTAAAAGTTGATGAAAACTGTAAAGTTTGTGATAATATATATGCAGTTGGCGATATATCTGGTAACTCAGCACTTGTAAATATAGCTGAGATGGAGGGTCGTTTTGCAGCTAAAGCTATTAACCATAAAACAGGCTTTCCTCTAAGATACAGAAATGTATCTACCATAATGTTTTTTAATCCTGAGATTTCAATGATAGGACTAAATGAAAAAGAGTGTCAAGAGAAAAAGATACCATATAAAGTTGTATTTTATAAACACACACTAATATCTAGGGCAATAGCTATGAGAGATACTAATGGATTTTTTAAAATCATAGTAAGTGATGAGGATGACCCACAAGTTTTAGGTATGAGAACAGCTGGTCCACAAGCAGCTGCATCTGTTATGTATATAGCTACTTTAATGGATCAACAAGCACGACTTAGTTCTATCATGAAGACTATTCATCCAAATCCTAGTATAACTGAGGGAATTCAAGATGCACTTAGACTATTGGTTGGAAAATCTATATATAAACCAGAAGCATTCCCAAATGATATAAAAGTTAAATATTACAAAATATAATTTGATATATACAACAGTTTTAGGATAACCTAAAACTGAGGTTGAACAAATGGTATAACTTGTTTTTTACGACTAAGAACACCATCTAACCAAACTTTATTATTTTCAAGTTTTGTATCAAATGCTTTTTCTATCTTAGTTGCATCATCACTCACACATAAAAGTAGTGAACCCTCTTTCATAATATCTGTTAAAAGAACTAAAACAGTATGAAGACCCTCTTCCTCTTTCATTTTTGCCATATCTTCTAAAATCTCATCATGTCTTGATTCTAGTACAGATATATCTACCATCTCTAGCTGATTTACACCAACTTTAGTATCATTCATCTCAAACTGTTTATAGTCTCTTGTATTTAAGTTTCTAGCACTTGCACCATCTACTGCTGATTTTGCTATAAACATATCCATAGCTAGTTTTTTATAGTCTTCAATACCAGCTATTTTTGCTAACTCTTTAACTATTTTAGTATCTATTTTTGTGCAAGTTGGTGATTTAAATATAACTGTATCACTTAAAATTGCACACATCATCATACCTGCTAAATCTTTTGGAACTTCGACACCATGATAATCAAACATCTCTTTTATAACACTATTTGAACACCCTATAGGTCTTATCCAACACTCTAATGGTGTAGAAGTTGTTAAATCACCTAGTTTGTGATGATCAACTATACCAAGTATAGTAGCTTCCATAATATCTTTTGGTGCTTGTGCTTTATCTGAAAAATCTACAAGATAAACTTCTTCACCAGCTACAGTTGTTTTTAACTCAGGAACAGTACCATTAAATTTATCTAGTATAAACTCTGTTTCAGCTGAAATATCACCTTGACGAGTAGGGATAGTATCTTCACCTAGCTTATTTTTAAGATATGAAAGAGCAATAGCCCCAACTATAGAATCACTATCTGGACTTGTATGACCAAAAATATATGTTGACATTTAAAAAGCCTTTAATTTTTTATAACTGTAGCTTATCATTTTTTGATTTAAAATCTAATTATTTGCAAAGTATCTCTCTATACCATCAGCCAAACCTAATGCCATAGTTTTTCTATATTTATCGTCTACTAATCTTTTAGCCTCTTTTGGATGCGAGATAAAACCAACTTCAACTAAAACTGCTGGCATCTGAGCCCCTACAAGAACCCAAAAAGGACCCTCTCGAACCCCTCCATCTTTTACATCTTTATATTTACGATTTAATGAGCCTAACATCCCTCTTTGTAAATCTATTGCTAACTTATTTGAAGCTACAATTTTTCTATGATTTAAAAAGTTTAAAAAACTCTTTTTACCATAAGAGTTCATATCTCCTAAATCTGCTGAATTTTCTTTTGCAGCCACTTTTTCTGCTCTTTTTGAACGAGATGGAGACAAAAAGTATGTTTCAATACCATAAGCCTTTTTTGCATTTCTTTTAGGAACTGCATTAGCATGGATAGAAACAAATATATCTGCTTTTTTTCTATTTGCATATTTTGTTCTATTTTTTAATTTTATAAATTTATCTCTATACCTAGTCATATACACTTTATAACCACGACTTTGTAAAATATTTTTTAGATGTCTTGATATTTTATAAACTACTATTTTTTCTCTATATTTTTTATAACCTATCGCACCAGGGTCTTTCCCACCATGACCAGGGTCTATAACTATTATCTTATCTCTATCTGCTCGTTTTGGTACATATGTTTTTGTACTTTTTTTAGCTACTCTAATTTTTTTAGCATTAATACTTATTTGTAACTTTTTATCTTTTCTTGTAAAATTTATTTTTATCTTTTTTGAATCTTCAATCACAATTCTTATAGTTTTTAAGTTATATTGTGCAATTCTAATCTTATGTATACCTTTTTTTCTTAGTTTATAATTTTTTGTCAAAATAGCATGCACATCAAAAACATACCTATATCTTCGTTTTTTAGAATCATATATCTTAAAATAATTGATTTGTTTATTAGTTAATTTTTTATCGAAAGTCAAAATAAGTTTATCATCTATAACCTTTGCAGATTTTAACCTTGTAGACTTATGAACATAGACTTTTTTAGTTTTTTTATGAGATTTTGTAGTTGTTTTAGATAACTCTTTTTTATACCTAGATATATCTATATGAAGCTTATTACCGCTAGATATAATACCTTTTAATGAACGAATACGAAGTTTTTTATCTCCGTTCATAACTGAACGAAGATAAATATTTTTATAATCATTATAAGCACGGAAATGATTTGTTTTAGTGCTAGTTTTTAAAAGTCCATCTGCCCTTTTTAATGTTCCCAAATCACTTAATGCATAAAGAGAAACTATAAAGATTGATAATACTAATAAAAACCTAAACATATACTAATTACTCACCTTTTGTTAATTTTTCTAACAACTCTTTTACAGATATAATTTCATTTAGTTTATAGCCATTAGAACCTGAGAAAAATAAACCAGTTTCAAGATTACCTAAAAATGCATCACTTAGTCTATCTGCTATACAAAAACCAACCTCTTTTGCTTCCTCACCACGCTTACATGGTGCTACACAGTTAGATATACATTTTATAGCTGGTCCTTCTCTTTTTTCAACCAAGTGAGTTAAGTTTGTAACTACACCTTGAGCAGGATAACCAACAGGTGAAGACATAAGTTTTATATCCTCTTTTTTAGCATTTAGTAGAACTTTTTTTAAGTTATCGTGTGCATCACACTCATGTGTACCGATAAATCTAGTACCCATCTGAACACCACTAGCACCAAGACCTATCATCTCTTCGATGTCATTTTTATCCCAAACTCCACCAGCAGCGATAACAGGGATACCTCCCCATTTTTCAGCTTCTTCAACAACAGGTTTTACTAAGTTTTCAAGTTGATTTTCCTCTTTTGAACACTCTTCATAACTAAAACCTTGATGCCCACCACTTTTTGGACCCTCAAGTATAACGGCATCAGGAACACGGTTATATCTCTTTTGCCATCTTTTACAAATAATTTTTAAAGCTTTAGCAGATGATACGATAGGAACAAGTGCAACATCAGGATAACCCTCAGTAAACTCAGGCATATTTGTAGGAAGACCAGCTCCTGTTATGATGATGTTAGCACCACCCTCACAAGCATCTTTTACAACTCTACCATAATCATTCATAGCATAAAGTATATTTACAGCAAGTGGTTTATCTCCACAAATCTCTCTTGCATTTGAGATGATTTTTTTCAAAGCCTCAGGCGAGTAAAAGTTTGCTTCAGTTTGTGGTCTATCTGATACTAACTTTGTAGCATACTTTTTATCAGCATAGTAACCAGTACCAACTGCACTAACTACACCTAGACCACCCTCTTTTGAAACAGTCCCAGCTAATTTATCCCAACTTATACCAACACCCATACCACCTTGAACTATAGGTTTTTCTACTTCATATTTTCCAATTTTTAATGGCTTAAAACTCATCTAACATACCTTTAATTTTGCAAATTTTCTTTTTCCAACTTGAAGTATATACTCCCCTACTCCTAATTGTAACTGCATATCTGAAATTTTTTCTTGGTTTATTTTAACAGCACCTTGCTTAATATCTCTTCTAGCTTGTGAAGTTGATGGCTCAATGTTACAATCTACCAATGCTTTTGCTATCCAAACCTCTCCATCACAACTAAACTCAGCTATATCTGTAGGGATTTGACTTTTTGCATGAACTTTTTCAAACTCAGCTTTTGCTTCATCTGCTAACTCTTTTGAATGAAATCGTGCAGTTATCTCTAATGCTAAATCCTCTTTAACCTTTTTAGGATGCAGTGAACCATCTTCTACACCTTTTTTAAGTTCAGCTATCTCATCTAATGATTTTGTACTTAAAAGTTCAAAATATCTCCACATTAAATCGTCTGAGATACTTAAAACTTTACCAAACATATCGTTTGGTTCATCACTTACACCTATGTAGTTACCAAGTGATTTACTCATCTTTTGCACACCATCAAGACCTTCTAAAATAGGCATCATCAAAACAGCTTGTTGTTTTTTAAGTCCATAAGATTTTTGTAGATGTCTTCCCATAAGTAGGTTAAACTTTTGATCAGTTCCACCTATCTCTATATCACTTTGAAGATGCACACTATCATAACCTTGAAGTAGCGGATAAGTAAACTCATGTATAGCTATATCGTCTTCATTTTTATATCTCTTTTTGAAGTCATCTCTTTCAAGCATCCTAGCAACAGTTCTTTTTGCCATTAAGCCTATAAACTCCATAGTTGTCATTTTATCCAACCATTCATGGTTATAAACAACTTCAGTTTTACTCTCATCTAAAATTTTAAAAGCTTGTGTCGTATAACTTGCTATATTTTCTCTAACTTCATCTTGAGTTAAAACTTTTCTAGTTGCATTTTTACCAGTTGGATCACCTATAGTTGCTGTAAAACTTCCTATAAGAAATAAAACTTTACCACCATACTTTTGAAATGTTGCAAGTTTTTGTAAAAGTACAGTATGCCCAAGATGCAAATCTGGTGCAGTTGGGTCAAATCCACATTTTACAGTATAGTTTTTTCCCTCTTCATAGTATGCTTTTAAAAGTTTTTCAATTCTTTCATTGTCGATAATCTCAGCACAACCTCTGCTTATCTCTCTTAATGCTTCTTCTAACATAGTTATATATTTTCCTTTTAGAGTATAAATTTTAATTATTAACGATATGCATCGTCAGTTCTGATAAAATGTATCACTTTTATCTTTTGGGCAATTTTAGCACGAAGTGCTTGAATATCTGCTTCTTTAGATTCAAAACCAAGTTCACAGTATTTTATATAATCACTATCATCTTTACCTAATTCTATAGAACTTATGTCTATATTTAGCTTTGCTAAGTAGTGTAAAAAGTCTGCTAAAGCACCCTTTTCATTGTGTAAAGATGCGATTAACTCATAACGATAAACATTCTTTTTATCCCATTTTACAAACACCATTGGTTGATTGTCTTCAAGTTGTTGGTTTGCAGATTTACACATCTTGTGATGAACATGGACTTTAGATTTGTCTAAAAATCCCATTATTTCATCTCCATACTTTGGATGACAACAGTAGTTGAAAACAACTTCTGAGATATTACTAACACTAAATATCTCTATCCCAGATATAATTTTAGACTTTAGTTTAAACCTATGTCTTGATAAAAAACCAGTAAATCTTGAATTTTTACTAATATGATTTACATACCTATGTATCACATTTTTAAAATGTTCTATATCACATGGTATATTTGAGCCATTTTTACAACCTTGAGATTTAAACCACTCTTCCACACGAGTATGGTTTAGATTCATGGCTGTAGCTACTATATTTACACCTGATTTAAGATTTATATCTTTAATCCTAGCATTACAGTTAAGTCTCATATTTGTAGATGCTTTTGAAGTTTTAACAGCATCTATCCAAGTACATCTTGTTATAATCTCATCAGAAACTTTAACTTTAACAATATCACCATTTTGTAATTCATGAAGTAATGATGCTTTCTCTTTATTTACAAGTGCTGATTTGGCATGATTGCCAACTTCTGAGTGAACCATATATGCAAAGTCTAAAACAACTGCACCACGAGGTAAAGTAAATGCATCTCCTGTTGGTGAAAATACTGATATATCTTCACTATACAAATCATTTTTTGCTAATGCATAAAAATCTTCAACACTTTCATTTTGGTACTGAAGATTATTTAACCAATCAAGCTTGATGTTATTCCCACCACTTTTGTATTTCCAGTGAGCAGCTACTCCTAGTTCAGCAGTATTATGCATCTCAAATGTACGGATTTGTACTTCAAAAATAGCAGTATTATAAAAAACACTTGTGTGTAATGTTTGGTAACCATTATCTTTTGGAACAGATATATAGTCTTTAAATCTTGATGCAAGTGGCTTAAAGTTTAGATGTATAAGACCTAAAATATCATAACATTTTACTGGGTCTTTTACTAAGATACGAACAGCTAGAAGGTCAAGAACTTCATCTATACCCATCCCTTTTCTTTGCATCTTTAAGTATATGGAATATCTATGTTTTACACGGGAGAGGATTTTAAAATCATCTTCACAAAAACCATGTGTTATAAGTAGTTTTGAAATACTCTCTTTAAAATCATTCAGTTTCATCTCTATAGCATGGTAGTTTGTATCAAGATAGTTATCGATGCGATGTTTTTCCTCTTTAAAAAGGTATGAAAAACTCAAATCTTCAAGTAGATTTTTTAAAAAACTGATTCCAAGTCTATGTGCTATAGGTGCATAAACAACCAAAGTTTCTTCAGATATTCGTTCTTGTTTATGTGATGGTAAAGCATCCAATGTAAGCATATTATGAAGTCTATCACAAAGTTTTACAACTAAAATTCGTACATCTTCTATACTTGCTAGTAACATTTTTCTAAAAGATAAAGCAGAAACAACAAGTTTCTCATTTGAGGAGGATGGTATAAGTTCAGAATCTCGAATAACATCTATCTTAGTCAAACCCTCAACTAGATGTGCTACATCAGAACCAAATAACTTTTCAATCTCATCTATACTTATAGATGTATCTTCTACCACATCATGTAACAAGGCAGCTATAGCCATAGATTCATCGTTTGTAATAGATGAGACTATAGAAGCTACTAAGATAGGATGAACTATATAAGCTTCACCACTTTTTCTAAACTGATTTATATGAGCTTTTTTTGCATATTCTAATGCATATTTTAACTTTTCACTACTACCTATTTGTGAAAAAAGATACTCAGATGCTAAGTTCTCATCATGTAGATGCTTTACTTTTTCTATATCCACCTGACTTAAACCCAAAATTTTTACTTTTCTATATCCACAAAGCCTTTAACAACTACAAGACCTTCAGCAAGTTCCATTAAAGCTAAATCAGCAGCTTTAACACTATTTGGATCGATATTTAACTTACTTACAGCTCCATCTAAAAGTTCATCACTTCTTTTTGCTACTGCTAGTGCTAATTGGTAACGATCCATATTTGGGTTATCAGTTAAAACTTTTGCTGTTAATTCTTCAATTTTCATATTCATAATATAGTTTCCTTATGTATTATTTTACTATAGAGCAATTATTCATATTGCCATTTAATATATCTAAAAGATTACCTTTTGTATTCATATCACATACAATTATCGGTAATCTGTTCTCTTTTGCTAAAGCGATAGAAGTATCATCCATAACTTTGATATGGTCATTTAGTGCATCATCGTAAGTTAATTGAGATAACTTAACTGCATCATCATATTTTACTGGGTCTTTGTCATAAACACCATCTACTTTTGTAGCTTTTATAATAACTTCTGCACCAATCTCTACTGCACGAAGTGTTGCTGCTGTATCTGTTGTAAAAAATGGATTACCAGTACCAGCTGCAAAAATAACAACACGACCTTTTTCCAGATGTCTTACAGCTTTACGATTTATATATGGCTCAGCAATTTGCTCCATCTTTATAGCAGTTTGCATACGAACTTCAAGTCCAGCATGTTCACAAGCTTCTTGCATAGCTACACCATTTATAACAGTAGCAAGCATACCCATATAATCACCACTTGTTCTTTTAATGATGCCATCTTGTGCAGCCGTCACACCACGGATAATGTTTCCACCACCAATAACTATACCAACTTCAATCCCAGCATCTACTAAAGACTTTATCTCTTGAGAGATATACTTTAATATCTGAGTGTCAATCCCATGACCTTCTTCACCTGCAAGAGCTTCACCTGAAAACTTAACCAATACTCGTTTGTTAGCCATAGATACACCTTATCAACAAAATTCTTTGGATTATACTAAAAAGTCTCTTTAAAGTTGCTTTGAAGCTAAAATAATAGACTTAATTAAAATTATCTTCATATATCATTTTTTCTATGCTAAACTTATAAAAAATATATTTTATCAAGGAAAAAAATGTCAGAATTTTTAAAATTTGAAGTTGATTTAGATAATTTCATAAAAAACTTAAACACAAAACTAGATGCTAACAATGAAGAGATAACAAAACTACTAAAGATTGAAAACAAAACTTATACAAACTTTGTAAAACCATTGCAGATGATGGAGGAGTATCTTGGTCATTTTTTTACACCACTTTCACACATAAACTCTGTAAACAACACGGAGGAAACTCAAAAGGTTTATTCTGATTCTTTACCTATTATCACTGAGTACTCTACAAAACTTTCTCAAAACTTAGATATTTACAAAGCTTATAAAGAGATACAAGCAGATGAAAAAGATGCCTTAAACCATGAACAAAACAGAGTTTTAGAACTAAACATACAAAACTTTGAACTAAGTGGTGCAAATCTTGATGAAAAAACAAAAGCAAGACTTCAAGAGATAAACATAAAAGAGAGTGAACTATCAAACAACTTTTCTCAAAACCTTTTAGATGCAACAAATGCTTATGAAAAAATCATAGAAGATGAAAAAGATGTAGAGGGACTTCCACAAAGTGAAGTGCAAAATGCAAAGTTTGAAGAGGATGGAAAAACAAAGTATAAGTTTACTCTACAGATGCCATCATACATAGCTTATATGACCTATGGAAAGAACCAAACTATAAGAGAAGAGATATACAAAGCCTATGTTTCAAGAGCTCCACAAAATGGTAAAATCATAGAGGAGTTGTTAGCTTTAAAAGATGAAGAAGCTAAACTACTTGGGTTTAAAAATTATGCTTCACTCTCTCTTGCTAGTAAGATGGCAGAAGATGAACAAAGTGTTTTAAAGTTTTTAAACGACCTACTTCAAAACTCAAAAGCACAAGCAAAAGAGGAGTTAAAAGAGGTTCAAGAGTTAGCAGATAAACCCCTTCAAAGTTTCGATAGTGCTTACTATAGTGAACTACTTAAAAAGAAAAAGTATGAGATAGATGAAGAGGAATATCGCCCATACTTCGAGCAAAAAAGTGTTATAGATGGGATGTTTACATTTTTAAACAAACTGTTTCACATAGAGTTTAAAAAAATAGATGAAAAACTTTGGGATGAAAAAGCAACATCTTATGACCTTTATGTGGCTAACAAACTAAAAGCTAGACTTTACTTAGACCTAGAAGCAAGAGAGTCTAAAAGGGGTGGAGCTTGGATGCATAACTTCCAAACTCATTGTAAAGATTTAGAGGGTAATGAGCAACTTGCATCTGCATTTGTTGTTTGTAACTTTCCAGCTTCAAGTGATAACAACCCATCGTTACTTAGACATGATGATGTTGTTACACTTTTTCACGAGATGGGTCATGCTATCCACCATCTACTTAGTGATGTAGATGAAAATGAAGTAAGTGGAGTAAATGGAGTTGAATGGGATGCAGTTGAGTTTCCATCTCAATTTTTAGAAAACTTTGCTTATGAACCAGAGGTTTTAAAACTGTTTGCATCTCATTATAAAACTGGTGAGATTATATCTGATGAGATGATACAAAAACTTGTAAAAAGTAAAAACTTCCTCTCAGCATCTGCTATGCTTAGACAGTTGGAGTTTTCACTTTTTGACTTCAAACTTCACACTGGAGTTTTTACAGAGGATGAAGTACAATCTCTTCTTGATGAGATTAGAGAACAAACAGCACTTATAAAACCACCAGCTTATAACAAGTTTCAAAATGGTTTTGCACATATCTTTGCAGGTGGTTACTCAGCAGGTTACTATAGCTATAAATGGGCAGAAGTTTTAAGTGCAGATGCACTTTTTAGTGTTGTTGATGAGGGTATATTTGACTCTAAAACAGCACAAGATTATCTTAACATAGTTTTAAGTGGTGGTGGTTCAAAAAGTATGGGTACTTTTTTTAAAGAGCTTATGCAAAGAGATGCCAACCCTAAAAGCCTACTAAGATTAAACGGTATTAAGTAATGAGAATTTTTCTCTTACTTTTACTCATCATAAACACACTACTAGGAGATAGAATCTTGAAAATAGCATCATACAATGTTGAAAATCTTTTTGATTTAGAAAAAAATGGATACGAATATAAAGAGTATATTCCAAATACTAAATCACGATGGAACAAACGAAACTACAACATAAAACTAAAAAATATATCAAGAGTTATAAAAGATATAGATGCAGACATAATAGCTATACAAGAGATAGAGTCAAATCAAGCACTAAAAGATTTGAGATATACACTAAAAAGAAATGGTTTATACTACAAATATTACAAGATAGCAGACCAGAAAAAAACCACTACAAAAGTAGCGATTTTAAGCAAAATCCCATTTGTTTACAACCAAGAGTTATTTGTAGGTTACTCTTATAAATATAGAAATATTTTAGAAACAAAGTTTAAGGTAAATGGTCATGAGTTTTACATATTTACCAACCATTGGAAAGCAAAATCAGGTGCTGAGAGTATGCGAATAAAATCTGCTAAAATACTTTTACAAAGGGTTAAAGAGATAGGATTTGACAAAAATATTATCCTACTAGGAGATTTTAATTCTGATTATGAGGAGTATATAAAGTTTAAGAAAAAAAGAAGACTTAACAATACCCATGGTTATACAGGTATAAACCATATATTAAACACCATAAATCAAACAAAAAAAGCCTCTCAAACTCATCTAAAACCTAATGAATTTTATAACCTTTGGTATGATGTACGAGAGGGAGAAAGATACACTTATATATTTAGAGGTAAAAAAGAAGCCTTAGATAACATTCTAATCTCACCATCTCTTTTAGACAGACATAAAATGTACTATCTAAAACATAGTATGAAAAAACTAGACAGAAGCTATCTATTTTATAAAAGTAAATATATAAACAGATGGTACACAAGGGGAAAACAAAAAGTGCATAAAGGCAAGGGCTATTCAGACCACCTACCAATTATGGCAAAGTTTTATTTTAGATAACTGACTATACCACAAATTTGTGTAATAACAAAATATATTAAATGGTTTTCTAATTTCATTTTTATCCTATATAAGTAATTTCTTATGCTCACGGACTAAGTTCACAGTCTCTCTGTTTTGTTATA
>CAZSWW010000002.1:0-21364 GCA_964611265.1 uncultured Sulfurimonas sp.
CTTTTTGATATGTTTGAAGAGTTTTTAGAAAACAAAAAAGGTGATATTTTAAAATCAGTTGTAGAGTTTTCTAAAGCTTGGAGAAAAGACAAAGTTCTTCGCCGTCTTGAAGCTATGATGATAGTTTTAAACAATGACCATATATTTATACTTACTGGTAATGGTGATGTTGTAGAACCTGAAGATGGAGAGATAGCATCTATCGGTAGTGGTGGAAACTTTGCTATCTCAGCAGCTCGTGCATTAAAAAAACACTCTCAACTTGATGAAGAAGAATTAGTAAAAGAATCTCTTATGGTTGCTGGTGATTTATGTATATATACAAATAAAAATATTAAGACATTAACATTAGAGGATAAGTAATTGAATTTAACTCCAAAAGAGATTGTTGAGTATCTTGACAGATATGTAATAGCTCAAAATGATGCCAAAAAAACTATAGCCTTAGCACTTCGTACAAGATACAGAAGAATGCAACTAAATCAAGAGATGCAAGATGAGATAATGCCTAAAAATATCTTGATGATAGGCTCAACTGGTGTTGGTAAAACAGAGATTTCAAGAAGACTTGCAAAAATGATGAAAGTTCCATTTATAAAAGTGGAAGCTTCAAAATACACAGAAGTTGGTTTTGTTGGTCGTGATGTTGAGTCTATGATAAGAGATTTAGTAGTAAACTCTATCAGCATAGTAAAAGCAGAAAAAGAGGAAGAGAACAAAGAAAAGATAGAAAACTATGTCTTAAACAGAATAGTTGAAAAACTTTTACCACCACTTCCAAAAGGTGCTAGTGAATCTAAACAAGACGATTATCAAAGACTTTTAGAAGCTATGGAAAAGCGAGTAGAAGCTGGTGAGATGGATGATAAAATCATAGAGATAGATATTGATTCTAAAATCCATGTAGAGTTTGATGATAGTAACTTACCACCTGAGATGATAAAAGTTCAAGAGAGTTTTTCTAAAGTTTTTTCTCAAATCAACAAAGAAGACAACAAAAAAGAGGTAACTGTAAAAGTTGCAAGAGAGATGCTAAAAGTTGAAGCAACATCAAAACTTCTTGACACTTCTAGCATCAACGAAGAGGCAAGAAAAAGAGCAGAAGATGGTGGTATAATCTTTTTGGATGAGATTGACAAAATCGCTTTAAGTGAAAAATCAGCTGGTAGAAATGACCCATCTAAAGAGGGAGTTCAAAGAGATTTACTTCCTATAGTTGAGGGTAGTAGTGTTTCTACAAAATACGGAACTATAAAAACTGACCATATACTTTTTATAGCTGCTGGTGCATTTCATGTAAGTAAACCGAGTGATTTAATCCCTGAACTTCAAGGTCGTTTTCCACTTAGAGTTGAGTTAGAATCTTTAACAGAAGACACACTTTACAAAATCTTAACTCAAACTAAAAACTCTTTACTTAACCAGTACGAAGCACTTTTAAGTGTAGAGGGTATGAAACTTACTTTTGAAGATGATTCTATTAAAGCTATAGCAAAACTTTCTCATAAAGCAAATGAGATTACTGAAGATATAGGTGCAAGAAGATTACATACTGTTCTTGAAAAAGTTCTTGAAGAGATAAGTTTTGAAGCGAATGAATACAATGATAAAGAGTTCATAGTAACTGCTGAACTTGTCCATGAAAAACTTGATACTGTTGTTGATGATGATGACTTATCAAGATATATATTATAAAAAATTTACTAAGGAAAATTCATGACTAAAGCTGGTTTTGTATCTCTCATCGGTCGTCCAAATGCAGGTAAAAGTACCCTAATGAACTCACTTTTAGGTGAAAAAATTGCTATGGTTAGCCAAAAAGCTAATGCTACAAGAAGAAGATCAAATGCTATAGTTATGTATGAAGATACTCAGATAATCTTTGTAGATACTCCTGGTCTGCATGAAAGAGAAAAAATACTTAACCAGTTTATGTTAGATGAAGCACTAAAAGCTATGGGTGATTGTGACCTTATCGTTTACTTAGCACCTGTAACTGATAGTGTAGAACACTATGAAAAGTTTTTAAAACTAAATAATTCTAAAGTAAAACATATAATAGTTTTAAGTAAAATAGACCAAGTTTCACAAGATAAACTTTTTAAAAAGATTAGTCAATATAACCAATTTGCTAAACATTTTGAAGCACTTATACCAGTAGCTATCCCTAAAAAAGTTGGTCATGAAGATTTACTAAAAACTATTGGTAAAAATTTACCTGAGTCACCTTTTCTTTTTGACCCAGAAGATTTAACAAGTGAACTTGTTCGTGATATATACTCTGGTTTTATCCGTGAAGGCATCTTTGAAAATGTAAGTGATGAGATACCTTATGAGAGTGATGTTATGATAGACTCTATCGAAGAAAACGGTAAAGTAGATAAAATCTATGCTACTATCATCATAGAAAAAGAGTCTCAAAAAGGGATTATTATAGGTCGTGGTGGAGAGTCTATAAAAAGAATAGGAAAATCTGCTCGTGAAAAGATAGAAAGATTAAGTGGAAAAAAAGCCTACTTAAACTTACAAGTTAGTGTAAAAAAAGGTTGGTCAAAAGACAAAGCATCTTTAGAAGAGTTGGGTTATAAGTCATGATTAAACTATACTTAGTCTTACTATTTACAACACATCTATTTGGGATTACCCTTTTAGATATATATAAAGACAACGGTATAGCATCTGTAGAGAAACAACTAGATTACGAACTTATGAATAAAGATTTTTGGGATAAATATCTCAAAAATAAAGATTTATCATTTGGGTATATAGAGCAGTACAACTCAATTTTAACTTGTGATAAAGAGTCATCTAAACTAAACCTATATAAAAAATCAAACAACCATTTCAAACTAAAAAAAGACTATAGTGCTTTTACTGGTAAGTATAAAGGTGATAAGATTAAAGAGGGAGATAGAAGAACACCTCTAGGGGTATATACTCTAACAAAAATTATAGACAAACTAGATGCTTTTTATGGACCTCTTGCTTTTGTTACATCTTATCCAAATATATATGATAAATATAAAGGTAAAAATGGAAGTGGCATTTGGATTCATGGTTTACCAGAAGATGAAAAAAGAGAAAAATACACAAAAGGTTGTATAGCTATAGACAATAGCAATATTAAAAATCTAAACAAAGATATAGATATTAAAAATACTATCCTTATAATAAACCCAAACAAAAACTTCAAACATGCGACAAAAGAAAATATTGCAACCATATTATCTGAACTATATAGATGGAGATACTCTTGGATATATAACGATGTGGAGCAATACCTAGATTTTTATTCTGATGATTTTATAAAAAGTAATGGGGCAAGAGTAGAATCTTTTAAAAAATATAAAAGAAGAATTTTTTCTAAAAATGAGTCAAAATCAATAGTTTTTAAAAATATAAATATTATACCTTATCCAAATACTAAAAATACTTACCAAGTTAGATTTACCGAATTTTACAAATCTACTTCACTTGAATTTGTGGGTGATAAAATTTTAATGATAAAGTTAGAAAATAATACTATCAAAATATTTACTGAAAATTAAATTTTCTATAAAAAGGGTTAAATAATGGGTAAAACAAAAAAAAGCTTTTTAACAACCCTTTCTGTAAATACAAATAATAACTATATAATAAATTCAAATGGTGTACTTAGCTATGTTAAAAAACCATACTTCTCAAAAGAACAATTTGTAATATCAAACTTTGATATAAAAAACACCATAAATAGTAATATATCTATAAATAAAAATATACCTGAAGAAGATTTAGAAGATGCTATAATCACCAAAGCTTATGATGAATTGGGACTTGATCAAGCTATAGAATATGAGATAAAATACATAGAAACTTTTGCAAAAATAGATGAAGAGAATCGAACTTTTCATCTGTTTATAGTTGAACCATCAGTTATATCTGAAAGTTATAAAACTATACAAAATCAAATCAAATATATCGATGTAATGATTCCATCTCCCCTACTTTTAAAAGCATTATACACAAAAAATATTTTGGATGATAATAATATTGATTGTTTTATATATTTTCAAAATAATGATGCTTTTATATCTATATATAGCGATGGTAATTTTGTTTATACAAAATCTCTCAAATACTCATTTACACAGATGCATGAAAGATTTTGTGAACTTTATGGGGAAAGAGTAGATTATAATGATTTTATGGATTTTTTTCAGAATCATAATTTAAAAAATACAAAAAGTGATTTTAAAGAATACTTTATAAAACTATATCGAGAAATTTTCACAAATATTTCAGATATCTTAACATATATTAAAAGAGCTTATAACTTAGAAAAAATAGACCATATATATCTAGGTTATGAGATAGATACCGTTATGGAATTAAATGAGATTTTAGAATATCAAATAGATATAAAAACGACTAAGTTTGATTTTGATTATGGTTTTGAAAAAAACAACAACTATATAGACCAAATGCATTACCTAATGTTTCTTTATGAACAAATAGAAGATGATGAAAAATATCTCTGTAATTTTAGTATTTTTCACCGTCCTCCAAAATTCATACAAAGACAAAGTGGAAAAATAATCATACTAACAATAGTCTCAACTATATTAGCTTTTGCATATCCAGCTACATACTGGACTTTAACTTATCTAGGTTCTTTACAATATAATCATCTAAATAATGAATATCTAAAAATTCACAATACTAAAATTGTTAGAGAGATAAATATCAAAAACAAAAAAATAGAAAAAGAAAAAGCATTAAAACTTCTAAATGAAGAAAAAGAAAAATATATAGATAAAAAGAACACCTTAATTAAAATACATAATGTAAAAATAAACTATCCTATGAAAGCTAAACTATTATCACAATTAACAAAAAGTTTAAATAAATTTAATGTCAAAATAAATTTTTTAAAATACGATGAAGAGGATAATATTAAAAAATTTCATCTTAATTTAGTTTCTAAAAGAGATAAAGATATAACGGCACTTATCCAATACTTAACACAAAAATATATAGGTGTTTTTGATTTTTCTATAGAAGAGATATATTATGATAATATAAATAAAATCTATATTAGTAAACTGAAGGTTGTTATATTATGAAAGCGATGAAAGAAAGTTTTTTACAAAATATAGATGAATATTTTCAAGATAAAAGTCAAAAAGATACATATCTTATATATTTTATGATTTTTAGTATTATTTTTTCATCATCATATTTTTTACTTTGGGATATTGCTGAGAAGAATTTTAAATTAGTAAAAGAAAATATCATCAATATCAATTCACAATTAGATGCTGATAACAGATATTTACAACTAAATCCCGAAAATACAATAACACTATTAACAAAAGACATTCAAGCTACAAAAGCACAGATGATGATTCATAAAGAAAATAATAATTATATAAAAACAAAAATAGAAACCATATCTTCACTTATATATGATGAAGTAGCATGGGGAAATTACCTTTATTCTATCTCAAAGAAAGCTAAAAATAATGATATAAAAATAACAAAACTTACAAATAAATATAATCTAAATAAAAATTCTTTTGGTCATATCTTAGATATAACTATAAATACCACTGCTACATATAAAGATACATTAAAGTTTATTAATTCACTTGAACAGAGTAATCTTGTTGTTGATATTCATGATTTTAATATAACAACACAAAATCAAGAATTACACACAGACTTAAATATATCTGTATGGGGAATAGCTTACTAATGAAAAATACACTTTTAATATTTTTAACACTAATATTTATGCTATCTCAATCACAAGCAAGTGAACTGAAGTGGGTAGATGAACAGATACAAGCTATAAAACCAAATAGAAAAGGGATAAATAAAAATGAGATAGATAGTTTAAAATCTCCATTTATTTTTTTAACAGATAAAAACCTAGAAATATCTAAAAAATCTACGAAGCAAATATATTTACCAAAAAAGACAAATCATACTTATAAAAAGAAAATATATAAACCTATAAAAAAAGCTAAAACACACCAGTTGTTCATTCTTGAAGCAATTATAAATAAAACTGCTTTCATAAATGGAAAATGGTATAAACTTGGTGATAATATAAATAAATATATATTAAAAGAGATAAGTCCAAATAGAATAGTTTTAATAAAAGGAACTAATTATATTATATTATCAACAGATACAAAAAACTCAACATTAAAATTTAAAAATTAAGTAGGATAAATCATGAATTTTTCTAAAAACATAATATTGTTACTAACAACAATACTTTTAACAACAACATATGCCGATTGCAAATACGAACTCTTTAGTATAAGTTCTACTAAAAATACTAAGATTATTGATTTTGTAGATCAACTAAGTGATGAGTGTGAATATAGCATCATTATAACAGATAATGATGCTAAAAAGATATTGCAAAATAGACTAAATAAAACACATATAAAAAATTTAACTATTGACGAAGTTTTTGAAATCATACTAACTCAAAATAACTTAACCTATACATTAGAAAATAATATTTTAAAAATTTCTTACTTAATTACTAAAGTTTTTTCTATTGATTATATACTATCACAAAGAAGAGGTGTTGGAAATACAAATGTAACTTTAAGTTCTGCAACAGATAAAGAGAGTGCAAATGAATCATCTTCAAAGATTGGAACGACTATAGAATCTAGTGATGAAGTTATCTTTTGGGAGGAGTTAGACTTAGAATTTCAAAGTATTTTAAATAGACCAGAAGACACATTTAAAGCCCCTGCTCCCATCATAAATAAAAATGCAGGATTGATTACAGTAACAGCATCTACTAAACAAATAAAAAGATTTGAAAGCTATCTACAAAAAGTTCAAAAAAAAGTTCAATTACAAGTGCTTATAGATGTTCAGCTAATCGCAGTAACTATGAATGAATCTCACTCAAAAGGGATAGATTGGAAACAGTTATATGCTCTACAAAATATGAGTTATAGTGCAGAAGCTGTTTATAATAAAAATGTATCAACATGGGATGCAGAAACTCCTATAAGTATTACAGAAACTGCTATTGGTTCAACTGGTGTTCCAACTATACTTGGTAACTCAAGATTAGTAAGTATAAAAACTCAGGGGTCATTAAATGAGGTTATAAAATTTTTAGAAACTCAAGGTGATTTAAGTTCTATATCTAACCCTAAAGTTTTAACTCTAAATAACCAACCAGCACTTATAACAGCTGGAACTGAATACTTTTATAAAATCACAAGTACAGAAACTTTAGCTGGTGGAACTGGTGTAGGTACACAAAGTTCTAGTGATAAAATAAGTTCTGTTTTTGCTGGAGTTTTACTATCTATAACACCTGAAATATCAGACGATAAAACAATAACCTTAAAGATAAATCCATCTATATCTGAAACAAGACAAGATATATCAAATGAAACTTCAAGTGGTAGAGATATGCCACCAGATTTGGATCGTCGCCAATTATCTTCAGTTGTAACAGTAAAAGATGGTCATAGAATCATACTAGGTGGCTTGATAAATACAAAAAATGTAGTTGATTCAGATGCTATACCTATACTAGGAAAAGTTCCTATTTTAGGTGGTTTATTCAGTTATGAAAAAAAATCAAAATATATACAAGAACTTGTTATTATTATAGAACCAAGAATTATTAAAAATAATACAAAAAATATATCACTATCTGAATTTGGTTATAGTGGGATAAAAGAACATTGATAGATAAATCAACACTTACTAATTCTAAAAATGCCTTTTTAGATGTTGTTGATGCAAATGATTATGTAAAGATAGATAGAATATCAGAAATATATTTATCTCTAAAAGATTCTATATCTAAACCTTTAAAGATGATTTTACTCTATGGGAAACCAGGTACTGGGAAAAGTATGCTTTTAAATAAACTTCATTATGATTTAAAAGATGAAAGAAAAGTTTACCTATATAAAACACCCATATTAGATGAAAATGAATTTTTTAAACTTTTAGCACAAGATATTTTTAATTTTAAATCAGACACTTTAAACTATACACAATTTATAAAAATAGTTGATAAGAATAATACAGATGATGAAGTTCCCATCGTACTATTGGACGAAGCACAATTATACTCTGACAAACAGATGGAACAGATCAGACTTTTATCCGATACTAGAAAAATAAAGTTTGTTATAACTCTACATAAAACACAACAAGAAGATATAATAGCAAAAGAGCATTTTCAAACTAGAATTTGGGAAAGTATAATTTTAGATAATGCAAAAAAAATAGAATTAAAAACCTATATACAAAAAAAACTTTTAAAAGCTGATTGTGTAGATAGTGCAAATATGATTACAGATAAAAACATATCTTTAATCCATAAACTAACAAATGGTAATTACAGAGATACAAATAAACTTCTTTATACTGTGTTTGAGATTTATCTACACTATTTAGAATATAAACCAAAAAAAGTAACAACAAAATTTTTATCTTCAAAAATTATAGAGATGTCAGCTATACAAACAGGTTTAATAGATGCTTAACATAGAACAACTAGAACATAGATGGTTTATATATAAGTTTAAATCATTACGAATATATATTATTATATTTTTTATTTTTATTACTATTCCTTATACTTTTATGTATCAAAATCAAACAAAAAATATAGATATAAAAAAAGATATAAATACAACAAAAAAGATACAAAAACCTAAAACTATAGAAAAAAAACTTTTATTGAAACCATCATATAATTTTATGAAAAATATAGAGACTTTAAAAAAAGAAAATATCGTTACACAAAAAAAACATCTAAAAAAGATAAATATTAAAAATAAGATTCATATTGAAAAACAAAATACTAAAAACGATATAGATATAGTTATAAAAAGATTTCAGACAAATAAAAATCCAACACTTAGCCTTTTTATAGCAAAAAAATACTATAAACAAGAAAATTATAAACAATCATATAAATATGCTTTTATAACAAATGAATTAGACAATAACCTCGAAGAAAGTTGGATAATTTTTATAAAATCGATGATAAAGTTAAATCGAAAAGATAAAGCTATAGAAACTTTAAAATATTATATTCAACATTCAAATTCTAAAAAAGCAAGAAAGTTGTTGGATGATATCTATTCAAAAAAGTTTAGATAACAAACTAAACTTCATTATTTACACTCAGAAGCACTAATCATCTGAGTATAGTTAGGTGTATCTTTTTTACCTATAAAAGTATAAGTTCCAATGCTTATCGTGAAATTTTTATCATTTACTTTTATACCATTACATTCAACATTTTTATGCTGATGAAACTTCATAACTACACTTAGCATCTTCTCTCTTTGTAAAGTTGAGTATTTGTTAAAAGCGATAGCACTAAAAATGATAGCTAATATAAAAGATGCAACAGTAATCTTTTGCATCTTAGTTAACTCTGTAAAATAATGTAAAGCCAAAGATAGAAGTATAACAACTACTAAACCAAGTATATAAGCCACTATGCAATACCTCTGATTTGATAAGTTATATCACCTGCACCAAAACCTATGATAAGACCTTTATCTAAAGTTTTCAAGTCTTTTTCATCTTTTACTATAGTTATAGTGTTGTTTGCTCTTGTGATATTATCTGCCATAGTTAAGTTGTATGATTTAAATTTCTCTTTAAAATCTATATCTCTTATAGCTTCACCTGCTGCCCAAACTGGTAGTATTATCAACTCTTCTGCACCCTCAAAACATTTTATAAATGCATCAAGATTATCTATGGTACGAGAGTATTTATGTGGTTGCCAAATAGCTGTTATTTTATTAAAACCTTTTAATGAAGCATACTCTTTTACAGAATCAAAAGTAGCTTTTATCTCTGTTGGATGATGCCCATAATCATCTATAATAACACGGTTCTCTTCACTTCCAACTATATCAAACCTTTTTTTGATACCTTTAAAGTTTAGTATGTTTTCTTTTATCTCTTTTATATCCATAGATTCATGTGCTGCAAGTATAGCTAAAGATGCATCAAGTGCTATGTGCTTACCAAATCCCCAAACAGTAAAACTTCCTAAACTTTTTAGTGTAAATTTTGTATGAGGTTCATTGTTTATAAGTAAATACTCTATATTTGTTATATCTTTACTTGGATACAACCATGATGCTTCAACTTCACCTATAAGAGTGGTTAAAAATGGGTCTTCTGCATTTAAAACTCTACAAGTTGCTGAGTTTATAAAAGTTCTATAAGAGTCATAAAATCTATCGTAATTATAATCATAGTATTCCATGTGTTCTGGTTCTGCATTTATCACTATAGCACAGTAAGGGTTTGAGTTTACAAAACTTCCATCACTCTCATCTGCTTCAAATATCATGTTGTTGTTAGTATCATCATATCTTACATTTGAACCAAATGCTTTTGATTCTGCACCTATGATAGCTGAACCTGCCATGATAGCTGTAAGTATAGCTGTTGTTGTACTTTTTCCATGCGCTCCAGCTACAGAATAAACTTTTTTATCTTTAAGTAACTCTATCAATGCTTCACGACGAGCAAAAACCTCTATACCTTTTGCTTTTGCTTCTACTATCTCAGGGTTTTCAGGACTTATGATAGCTGAGTGAACAACTAAATCTTGATTTGTGATAGCATCTGCTGAATGTGGAACAGTAACTTTTATACCAAGTTTACGAAGATTCTTAGTTATGATAGTATCTGTAATATCTGAACCACTAACTTGATGCCCATTAAAGTGCATAAACTGAGCAAGACCAGAGATACCTATGCCACCAATCCCAATAAAATGTACTTTCATAAACTACTCCACACTATTTAGATTCTTTAGCATTGTCTAGCAACTTCTGTGCCTCTTTAGTAAAAGAACTTATATAAAAAGTCCCTTTTTGTTGTGTTAGTTCTATATCTGCCATATTTTGCATAAAATCTTCAAGTGACATATTTTCAGCAGATGCCATCCAGTGAAGTTTTAAAGCCCATGAAAATTTGTCATCAGTTGTCATACCACTTAACACTTCAAAAAGTGCAGAAGCATCTTTAATCGCACCAGCACTATAATGCTCCATAGCATACTCATACAAAGCTCTACTAGTAGCAAAATCTTGCACCTCATTCATATCTAGTTTTTTATGACTTTCAAGTGTAGTAGTTAGTTTTTCAAGTGCTATATCTAAGATATTAGCATAAAAACCATGTAAAGTTTCCTCATCAAAAACCTCATGAGCCTCTTGTTCTAGCACATACAAAGATGCTATATCTGCATCTTGTTGGGCTTTTAATACTTTTGCTTTTAACTCTTGCTCTTTACTCATCTAAACATTCCTTAATTCTTTTTAGTGCATCTCTTGTTTTTTCTTCATCTTCAACAAGTGCTATTCTTACATAACCGATACCTGGATTTTCACCTTTTGCATCTTCTCTTGCTAAAAATTCCCCTGGTAAAACTTTTACATTATACTTTTCATATAGTTTTTTTGTAAACTCTAGTGCATCATCTACTTTTAGCCATATATAAAATGTAGCTTTTGGTATAGCGATACCAAGTATCTCTTTTGCTATCTCAAAGTTTTTAGCATATACTTTTCTTGAAGCTTCAACATGTTCTTCATCGCTCCAAGCAACAGCAGAAGCACTTTGAAGTGGAAGTGGCGATGCACAACCAACATAAGTACGGTACTTCATATACTCTTTTAGTATCTCACTATCTCCTGCTATAAACCCTGAGCGAAGCCCAGGTGCTGAACTTCTTTTTGAGATAGAGTTTATAACAAGTATATTTTTGAACTCATTATTTCCTACAAATGTAGAAGCTTCTAGTAAAGATGGGATAGGCTCATCAGTATAAAGTTCACTATAACACTCATCATTTAAAAGTACAAAGTTATGCTTTAGTGCAAGTTTTACCCACTCACCTAACTCTTGAAGTGTTAGAGTTGATGCCGTTGGATTGTTTGGAAAATTTAGTATAACCAAATCACACGATGCTAATTCATCTTCATCTATCTCTGGTTTAAAGTCATTTTCTTTAGTAAGGTTTAAGTGTATAGTTTTACTTCTCGTAGCTATAGCTGAACCCTCATATATCTGATAAAAAGGGTTAGTATATGCCATAACAGGATTTTCTTTGTCAAAAAGTAAAAACTGAGGAAAGTTAAAAAGAACCTCACGAGTTCCAAATGTAGGGATGATTTGTGCATCACTTAGAGTTGTACTAAATCTTTTAGATACAAAACTTTTCATAGCATCTCTTAGACTTACTTCTCCCCCAGTTTTTGGGTACTTTTTAAGTAATGAAGAGTTGTCTTTTAAGGCTTCTTGTATAAACTGAGGTGTTTCAAACTGTGGTTCACCTATAGTTAAAACAGATGGTTTATACTCGCTAGAAGCAACAATATTTTTAAGTAAATTATTTAATTTTTCAAATGGGTACGGTTCAAATTTCATACGCGAATTATAGCTAAAAAAAATTATTTTTAAACTTTATTTATTTAGTTAGTTCTAAAATTCCATCAACCTCATCTTCTAAAATCTCATGATTATATTTAGCATCACTAGCTTTTCTAAGACCAAAGTTTATAGATTGTTCTGACAATGGTTGATTTACAGGAACTATTGTTTTTATGATATTTAAAGCTAATGCATATTCTTTAATATTTTGTGGTGCTTGATAAGGGTTGTCAGAATACTTTATCATAGTTATAAACTTTCTATCAAAATCCCAATGCTCAAAAATCTTTGCTGTTACTTCTGAAGAGGTTGTATTTGCATATATTCTTTCAACCTCTGCTATATTGTTTGAGGTGTTTATCTCAGATAAAAAGCTTATAGATTCATTCTCTTGGATTATATAGTTTGCTATCAAAATTTTACCAACCTCTTGTAAAAAACCAGCCAAATACAACTCTTCAGCCTTTTGTTCATCTATATTTTTATACCACTTCAAAATAAGGTTAGACTGATATAAAGATATCTCAGCAAATTTACCAGAACTTACTCCATAAGGTTTCATATCTACATTTAAAAGTTTTCTGATGCTATTGCTTATAACTATAGACTGAATCATTGTCATACCAAAACGACTAACAGCTTGAGAGACATTTTTTATATCTTTACCAAAATTATATAAAGGTGAATTTGCTAATTTCAAGATATTTGCAACTACCATCGGGTCTTTTTCTAAAACTTTTACAAGGTCTGCTATACTTGCTTCTTTGTTGGAACAAATTCTATTTACATCTATAACTGTTTGAGGTAGTGGTGGAAGTGATTTTATACTTTTTAGTATAGAATTATGCATAAAAGATTCCTTATTTTTTAGTGTGACAATCTGTAATTGTTTTTAATGGGTTTGTAATATAATCATAACCATTATATATAGTATAAATTCCATAAAATATAACTGATATAGATGCCAACGACATCATCATATTTCTAAAACTTGTAGCAGATGTTAGAGATGTTAGAAAACCAAGTCCAAACATAGCTGGAATGGTACTTAAACCAAATATAGCCATAACCAATGCTCCATAAAGCGGATCAGCCGTACTCGCAGCTGTGATAGCAAAAAAGTAAACAAATCCACAAGGTAGCAAACCATTTAACATACCAAGTGTAAAAAAACTAAGATTTGACTTTGAGTTTAATATAGATTGAAAAAGTTTTTTATAAGTTGAAGATGATGAAAATGAGTGTTCGATAACTGTTAAAAACTTAATTTTACCCATAAGAGATAATCCAGCTAAAACCATAACGATACCTGCAACTATGAGTAATATACCATTAGCATTGTTTGAAAAGACAACTACACCACCCAAGTATCCAAACATTGCACCAAGTATAGTATATGTCAAAACCCTACCAAATGAGTATAACAGATGAGCAATACTTTGTGATACTTTAGAACTATCTGGTGCTATCTTGATAGTAGAATATGCAACAACAATACCACCACACATACCAATACAATGACCAAAAGAACCTAAAAAAGCGATAGTAATAATTGTAATTATATTGACCGATTCCATTTTAAAGTCCTTTATTTACCGAGTATCTGTTTTCTAATCTTGTCATTATTTAGAGTTTCACCTCTAAGCATTCTTAATCGCATAGTTTCATAGTCTATCTTTGAATCATCATCAAACTCATAAGCACCAAATCCATAACCCATAGGGGTAATATCATTTATAGAATAGTATGCATCTTTTGCTTTAATCCATTTTTTACTATCAACACTCATAACCCATATAACGGCTTCATCTTTAAACTCTTTATCTTTAAGCCAATGAACAAAACCACCATGATCATGAAAAAAGTAAGTTTTACCACTTGGAGAGATAACTTGTGAAGCATATTTGGTAGTCTCTATAACCATACCACAATCACTATCTTGATATTTGTTTAATTCTATTTCTAAGGGGAGTTTATCTGTATTACCCTCTTTTATAACTATCATATTTTGTTTTTCACCAAGTGATAAAAACAATGAAACAATACCAAGTATCATAACCAATACAACTAAAAATGGTGCTATTTTTTTCATCTTCTTTTTTTACCTTTTCCTAAATCATCATAGATTAAAAATGTAGCTAAATCTTCCTTTATATCATCTTCTAAAGAATCCCAAATATCAGATTTTTCAGCATATCTAGCTAAATCTTCTTTTTTACTTTTTCTAATATCTCTTATAAGGTAATGATAACGAACTATATTTTTTGTGTATTCACTTATAAATGACCAATTTTTTATTATCTGATAACTTTTCTCTTCATGGTCTGTAAAACTATACTCATCAAATTCAAAATCTTCTTTATCTTTTTTATATGCAACAAAAGGCTTACCTATATCATGAAGTAAACCAGCCATAAAAAACTTAAAATCTCTATTTTTTACTATATGATAAGTTACTCTTAAAGTATGGATTAACACACCATGTTGATGCCATTTATTTTGAGTAAAAAATAATGATACTAAAAATGGTTTTGAGTATATTTTATTATTTGTTTTATTCATTCGTAAAATCTACCTCAAATAATACACCATCTTTAGTATTGTATACACTCAATTTTCCATCCATATTTTCCTCAATTATCATTTTTGATAAGTAAAGCCCCATACCAGTACCTTTACCCTGCTCTTTTGTTGTAAAATATGGTTCAAAAATCCTATCAATAATATCTTTTGATATACCACCACCATTGTCTTTTATAGTGATTTTTTTATCTTTTAGTTCTATCTCTATCATTGGATTTTGGATTTTGTTTTGTAACAATACATCTTTAGCATTGTTTATAAGGTTTAGTATAACTTGTTGATACTCACTTTTAAAACCATTATATGTAAACTCATCACCTTTTAAAGTTATAGTTATTCCGTTATTGTTAAATTGTGCAGATAACATATCTATAACTGATTGTGTCGTCTCTTTTACATTAAAATTTAACTTTTGTTTATCAAGCCTAAAAAAACTTCTAAAATCATCTATGGTCTTTGACATAAATTTTATAGTTTTTTGATTTTTAGATATAAAATCTTTTATAAAATCAAAATTTATTAATCCATCTTCATAGTCATACTTTAAACCCTGTATATTTGAGCTAATAACACTAAGTGGTTGTCTCCATTGATGTGCTATAGCCCCTATCATCTCACCCATAGCAGCCATCTTTGTTTGTTGTTGAAGTATCTCTAAGTGTTTTATATTTTCTTTTAGTGCTTTATCTATCTTTCTCTCTAACTCTTGTTCATAATCTTTTTTATAAGTTATATCGGTATGAAAACCAACAAATCTCAAAGCTTTTCCATCTTTATCTATAAGTGCTTTACCTCTATCTAACACCCATATCCAACGACCATCTTTATGTTTCATCCTATGTTCATTTTTATAGACTTGAGTTTTTCCAGAGATATGAATTTGTATATCCCTATGAACACTATCTATATCTTCAGGATGTATAAGATAGTTCCACTCTTGTAAATTTGATTCTATCTCATCTACTCCATAACCTAGCATCTCTTTCCATCTAGGTGAAAAATAAACCTCATCAGTTTGTGGATTCCAATCCCAAAGGCCATCATTTGAACCTTGTATAGCCAAATCAAACCTATCTTTCTCTTTTTGTATCTCTAACTCATAATTTTTTAACTCTGTTATATCAGTAATATAGCCTAAAAAGTGTGTAACATTACCATACTTATCTTTTATAAGGAGTGTATTATCAAGTACCCATTTTACTGTACCATCTTTTGTTATGATTTTATAAGGCTTATGTGTAAAAAAATCTATATTTTCTTTTAATGCTTCTTGAACCTCTTTAGCAACATACTCTATATCATTTTTATCAATAATATCTGCATAAACAACACTACTAGATAAAAATTCATCTTTTGTATAACCAAGTAATTTATCAGTATTATCTGAGAGATAGTCTATACTCCAAACTTCATCATTTTTCCATCTAAATAAAACAACATTACCATTATCAAACAATGATAATAGATTTAATCTATCTGCTTCTTGAGCATGTATAATACTTTGTTGTTGTTCATGCCTTCTAATAAATAAAAATATAATTACAAATAATAAAATTAAAACAATATTGATAAGATGATAATACCTAATGATAGTTTTTATCTCATCACTATTTACATAAGAAACTAAGTAAGCTATAACAACATCAGCTTTTGCATTTTTTATAGGTAAAAAAGAAACAACCATAAGTTTATCTTCATACTCTTTATAAAATCCAAAAGATTTTTCATTATCCATATTTTTTGTTATAAAGTCTTTATTTGGTTTTAAAATATTTTGAAGGGCTTTTCTTAAATATTTTTCATCATTACCTACCCTAGTAATAAAATAATCATCATGCTCGATAGATGTCATATAAACTGTATCCATCTCTGAAATCTTCCAAACTTTAACATCAAAAACTCTTTTATTGATTAAAAAATGTGTATGAAGATTATTTACACTGTTTAATGTATCTTGTAAGTTTTGTGATGAGTAAGATATTTCAAAACAACCTATATACTCGCCATCATCACTAAAAAGAGGGTAAACATTCCGATAAGCATGAGTTATTTTACCCTGTTCTAAACCTTTTATGGGTTCATGGGTTTTATTAACATAACCTATGGTATATCTGACATGACCTATATCATCACCATACTTTGATGGCTTATGCACTCTTAAAAAAGATATATTATCTTTAAATATAAAATGAACTATATTTATACCTTTTAACTGCATAGCCATAAATTTTGTTTCAAACATTTTATATAACTTTTTTCTTAAAACAGCTTTGGTCTTTTCATCAGATTTATAAGCTTTTTTCATTATATCTTTTATGTATCTATTTTCTTGAAAGACCATAGCTATCGATCTTGCATCTTTACTTGTGTTGTATCTATCTATATCATACTGAATTTTAAGTTCTTTTGAGTAGTTCTTTAACTCTACTGTTATAAGATTTTCTTTACTTATATAATTTACTAAAAACAAAGAAAAAAAGACTAAACAGATGATTAATACTTTAGCTTTCAACTCTATCCCTACCATTCTTTTTAGCTAAATAAAGCAAGTCATCTACTTTTTGCATAAAATCTTTAGCTGTAAATTTTTCATCAAACTCAGCAACTCCAAAACTGCAAGTAACTTCTATACCATCTATAAAAGATGAATTTTTTATACTTTTTCTTAGGTTTTCTGCTAAATGTAATGCATCTTTTAAAATTGTATCTTCAGCTATAATAATAAACTCTTCCCCACCCCATCTTGCAAAAATATCATTTTTTCGTATATTTTGTTTTATAACTTTTGCTAAGTGTTTTAAAATTTCATCACCCTTAAGATGCCCATATGTATCGTTAATATTTTTAAATTTATCTATATCTAACATCACTAAACTAAGAGTTAAATTATCTTCAACACAGCTATCTAGCATTTTAGTATACTCTTGTTCAAAATATGTACGATTATAAACTTGAGTTAAAGAATCCAAATAAGCTTTTATTTCTAGTTCTTTTTTATGCTCTATATAGTACCTTTTCATAAATATTCTATCTTTGGAATCTTCTATATTTTCTTCAAGTTTTTCAAAATCTATCGGCTTTAAAACATATCCATCAACATGCATCTCTATAGCTTTCATAAAAAAATCACTATCAGTATGTGCTGTTGTAAATATAATATGCTGTTTTTTATCTATCTCTTTTATTTTACGGCACATCTCTATACCATCCATATATGGCATTCGTATATCTGACACTATAATATCTGGCTTATGTGTTTTAAATAATTCTAATCCCTCTAAACCATTAGAAGCAAGATAAAGTTCATCACATAACCTTTTTAAAACTCTAGATATACCAGCTCTTATATTATCTTCATCTTCAACATATAATATAGTTATATATTTATTCATAATGTTAAAACTTTCGTGTCATCACTTTGAAGTGCTTCAGTTAACATTTCACCAGTATGTATAGCTTCAACACCTAATTCCTCTAACTCTTTTGTTACTCCATATTCATCAGAACATACAACACAAGTGTTAAACTTCACACCTGTATCCATAGCAGTTTTTACCATAGTTTGCAACTCTTTATCTTTTGCTAAAAGTTCTATCGATGGACCCCATACCATTATAGTCGCTTCATCCCAATAGTTACGAGGAAGAATGACAGAACCATATAGCAACACGAACTTTTTTGCTACATCTTTTTCAGAACTTGACCAAATTATTAAAAGTTTTTTCTTCATATTTTATAATCTCCTATAGGCATTATGGTTACATAAAATGACTTATTTTAAGCTTTTAAGTTAAACTAAATTATTTTTACTTATTCATAGGGTGACAAGCTTCAACTGTATTTTGTAAATCCTGTCTTTGTATATGTGTATATATTTGAGTTGTAAGAAGTGAAGCATGTCCAAGTAACTCTTGAACCACTCTTAAGTCTGCTCCACCTGTTATAAGTGAAGTTGCATAGGAGTGACGAAGAACATGTGGACTTACTCCTAAATATTTTTGAGTTATTTTATAAGCAGATATTCTACTTAGTTTAGAACCTTTATAGTTACACCATATAAAATCTTTTTCCCATTTTAACTCTAAAAGGTACTCTAAGATAGCATCTTTTGCTACTTTTGCTATGGGTACAATTCTCTCTTTTTCCCCTTTTGCATGTCTTATACGAAGCCAATCATCTTCAAAATCATCTCTAGTTAATTCTAAACATTCACTTATACGAGTTCCACTAGCATATAAAAAAAGTATAAGAGCATAATCCCTTTTCCCTATCCAAGTTGTTTTATCTATAAGTTCAAGTGAATTTTGTATCTCTTCAAACGATAAAAATTTAGGAAGATGTTTGGGGATTTTTGCAAACTTTAGTTTTAGTTTTTCATCTAAAAATTGACTCTTATAACAAAAATCAAAAAAAGCATTTATAGCTGATAATTTTCGATTTAGTGTTCTTTTATTTTCATATTGTGATACAAAAGATAAAACAGCCTTTGAATCTAGTCGAATCAAAGGCTTATTTAGTTCAAACTCAATCATGCTTAAATCAGCTTTATAAGCACTTGTAGTTTTATTACTCAAAGCTTTTGTTATGTTTATATACTCTAAAAAAGCCTCTAATTCACTACTAATTTGTTGCATCTATTGATATTGCTTTATCATCAACAAAGAAAACTTTATCACCAACAAAAACATAACCATCATTTATATCTACATCATAAACATTATAAGTTAGTAGATCTTTTGACATCTCTATGATATAACCCTCTTTCTCTAAAGCATAAACCTTATCATCAGTAGCAATTAAACCTAAAAAGTGTGCAAAAGGGAATTTCAACTTTGCATTTACTTGTAGTTCTGGTGTTAGAGAGATAACCTCACCCTGTTTTGTAGTTATAAAGATATCATTATCTACATGTGTTAAGTTTCTTATCTCATACTTTGAACGAACCTCTTTTTGACTCATAGACATTAAAGCATTTGCACTAGCAATAATAAGTTTATGATCAACAACATCAAAATATATAATATTGTTAAAATACTCTTGAGTTGAAACAATTACTGTTCTTAATTTCTTTTTTAACTTAGTATTTATGATAACAATTTTTCCATCTAAAGTTGAAAACAAAACTAAATCATTCATAAAAAATGGTGATGCCATCCTAGAATCAACTACAGTTGGAGCATTACCTTGCTCTTTTAAAAGTAATTCCCCTGTAGAGATTTTATAAAGTGCCATCTCATTATCAGCAAAAAGTACAGCCAATATATCATCTTTGATACCAGCAGTTGCTACTGTTTTTTTCAAGTCAAATTTTTTGATTAAACTATCATCACCAGCATATTGCAGAGTAGTTTCACCATCTATACTAGAACTTACTATCCAACCATCACTATCTGATATAAGTCTTTGGTTACTAGGTATATCTACATTTATAAAACCTGTTTTTGCTAGTATTTGCCCATTATTTAAAAGTGCTGAAGTAGAAGTTGTATCTATTATATTTTTATCTATATTGTGCTGTTTATACCAATCAGCTTTAACAACTTCTGGTTCAAAAACTTCTTTAGAACTACAACCATTAAGTATAGCAATAACAGCGAAACTAACTACAAAAAGATAATTTTTCATAATGTTATTTTACCCCATAATGCAATAATGCATTTACTATTTTACTTAAGTTTGAACCAGCAGATATATAAGCTAGTTTTTCATGTGCTTCATCTATCTTTCCATTTTTCATCAATAAAACAGCACTTTGTACTAAAGCTAAATCTTTATAAACACCACCCTCTTTTGATGAGTAAGCTTCTAGTAACTTTAAATCATTACTAATTTGTGCTAGTTCATAAGAAGCTATATCTTGAACAAGAGTTGCACTAGAGTTAGATAATGATTTTAAACTATCTGCATCATTACTTGAAATAGAGTTAGATAGTACCCATGCATCATGTAACTTTGGACTAAGAGTTTTTAGTTCCACTAAAGATGTTTTATCTTTTGGATTAGATTGTAATTTTACCAACACCTCATTAGCAGATGCAATTCTACTTTTTTCTTTCATATCATAAGCAATATTTGCACCAACAACTAAAACTATAGCAACTAATGCACCTATCATAGGTTTTTTATATTTTTTTACAAATTTTTCAGTTACAACAGCCTTTTCAAAAAATTTCTCTTCAGAATTCAACTCTTCTTTAACCATAGTAATATCATTTTTAATACTCAAAAATTATCCTTAATTTCATAAAGTATAAAATAATATCGCATATTTTGTTAAAGTTTCATCAATTATATAAATAAAATGACTTAATTAAAAAATAGAGTATAA
>CAZSWW010000003.1:0-20635 GCA_964611265.1 uncultured Sulfurimonas sp.
AATTATGAAGTTTTCTTAAAGTAGCTAGAACCCCTAAAGATAGGGATTAAAACCACTTTAATAAGAGTAAAAGAACTTAGATGTTATCTCTAACACCTAAATCAGCAAGAAGTTTACTATAAGCTTCTCTATCTTGTCTTTTGTAATATTTCATTAATCTTTTTCTTTGACCAACTAATTTAAGTAGTCCAAGTCTTGATGCATGATCTTTTTTGAAAACTTTTAAGTGTTCAGTTAATTCTACAATTCTAGCTGTTAAAAGTGCAATTTGAACTTCACTTGAACCTGTATCTGTTTCACTACGACCGTATTTTGAAATAATCTCTTGTTTTTTCGCCTGATCTAAAGCCATAATAGCCTCCTGATGGGTATAATAATCTAACTTAATAACTATACTAGCTAAGAAGTTGAAGTGAAATTATATCTAAATTTTGCTATAATATCTATAATTTCAATTAAAAGTATAAAAATGTTAATAACAAAAGCTAGTGAATATGCTATTTTATCTCTTATAATCATCTCTAAAAAACAAGAGCCTATCGGTAGTGAAAAATTAGCTAAAGAGTTAAATATACCTAAAAGTTTTTTAGCAAAAATATTACAAGCACTTGCAAAAAATGATATTTTAAAATCTTTTAAAGGGGTAAATGGTGGATTTGCACTTGCAAAAGATACTAACGATATTAGTATGTTAAGTGTTATATCTTCTGTTGAGGGTAAAACTCCTGCTGTATTTGAGTGTTCACCATCTATAAATGAATGTCCATCAAATCGTGCTGAGACTTGTTCAATATGGCCATTTTTAAATAAACTGCAATTAAAAATAGATGGTTTTTTAGAAAATTTATCTTTAGCAGACTTAATAGAAGACTAACTCTTGGCAAGAAAACTAACAGCTAAACAACAAGTAGGAACTGCTCTTAATTTCCTTATAGGACAAAAAGATTTAAGTGTTGTTATATTTGTTATGATGATTTTGGCAATTATTATCGTTCCATTACCATCTGCTATACTTGATGTATTTTTAACTATATCTATGGCTTTAGCAGTTTTGATTTTACTTATCTCCCTTTATATACCTAAACCAACTGACTTAACAACTTTTCCAACCATCATACTTATCTTAACTCTTTTTAGGCTCTCCTTAAATATAGCCACTACAAGGATGATCTTAAGTCATGGTCATGAAGGTCCAGATGCCGTTAGTGATATTATCACAAGTTTTGGAAATTTTGTTGTTGGTGGTAATTTTGTACTTGGTATCATTGTATTTGCTATTTTAGTGCTTATAAACTTTATGGTTATCACTAAAGGTTCTGGTAGAGTTGCAGAGGTAGCAGCAAGATTTACACTAGATTCTATGCCTGGTAAGCAGATGGCTGTTGATGCTGATTTAAATGCTGGTCTTATAGATGATGCTCAAGCTAAACAACGCCGTGCTGAGATACTTCAAGATGCTAACTTTTATGGTGCTATGGATGGTTCTTCTAAGTTTGTAAAAGGTGATGCTGTTGCTGGTATTATCATTACACTTATTAACATCATTGGTGGGTTTCTTATCGGTGTTTTTCAACATGACATGGATGTTAGTGCTAGTGCTTCTACTTTTACACTTCTTACCATTGGTGATGGTTTAGTTGGGCAGATTCCTGCACTTATTATATCTACTGCAACTGGTATTATGATAACTCGCTCATCTAGTGATGGTGATAACTTTGCAGAGGGTACAATCAACCAGCTAATGGGTAATGCAAAAGTTATGATGATAGTTGGAGCTATTATGATTATGTTTGCTTTAGTTCCAGGTCTTCCAACTGCTTCTATGGGGTTAGTAGGATTTTTATTTGCATCTCTTGGATGGTCTATGTATAAGTTTGAAAAAGGTGAATTTAATATACTTAATGTAGAAGAGATTTTAACACCTAAACAACAAGAACAAAAAGAGGAACAAGCTATTAAAGAGGGTAAAGCACCTAAAAAACCAACTAAATCACCAGAGGAGATAGCAAAAGAGGAGGAAAAAGCACTTGAAGATATACTAAAAGTTGAGATGCTAGAACTTACTCTTGGTTATCAACTTATACGATTAGCAGATGCTTCTCAAGGTGGAGACTTACTTGAGAGAATCCGTTCAATGAGAAGAAAAATTGCTAGTGATTTTGGTTTTTTAATGCCACAAGTTCGTATAAGAGATAACCTGCATCTTGAAGCTGAACAGTACCAAATCCTTTTAAAAGGTATCTCCATCGGAGAGGGTTCAATTATGCCTGAAAAGTTTTTAGCTATGGACAGTGGTATGGCAACTGGAGAGGTTAATGGTATAGAAACTAAAGAACCTGCCTTCGGACTTGATGCTATATGGATAGAACCAGAACAAAAAGAAGATGCTATTATAAATGGTTATACCGTTGTTGACCCTGCTACTGTTATATCTACACATATGAGTGAACTTGTTAAGAAAAATGCTGAAGACTTACTAACTAGACAAGAGGTTCAAACTCTTATAGACAAGATTAAAGCTGATTTCCCTGTTATCATTACTGATGTAGAAAAAGTGGCTTCTATAGGGCTTATTCAAAGAATATTTAAAGCATTATTACATGAGAAAATACCTCTTAAAGATATGCTTACTATACTAGAAACTATAGCAGATATAGCAGAGTACACTAAAAATGTAGATATTATAACTGAACAAGTTCGTTCAAAACTATCTCGAATCATTACACAGATGTATGCTAGTGAAGATGGTGTTATAAGACTTTTAACATTTGACACAAATTCAGAACAATTACTTCTTGAAAAATCACAAGAACAAGATGGTGTAAGAAACCTTATGTTAAATGTAGGCGAGATAAACCAACTTATCCAAGCAGCAAGTGAAAAGGCAACTGCCCTACTTCAAAAAGGCATCTCACCTGTAGTTATCATAGTTGATCCAACTCTAAGAAAAAGTGTAGCCGAAATATTTGAGAGATTTTCTCTGGATATTGTCGTTTTATCTCATGCAGAAATAGACTCAAGTGCCACTTTTGAAGTGATGGGTTCTGTATCTATAACAACTTAAAAATTAAAGGAAAAAAATGAAAAATACAATCATACACCATTTGTCACATATAGATTTAGACGGTTATAGCTGTCAGCTTATTATGCAGTTTACTCCATATAAGATTAATAATTACAATGCTAACTATGGAGCAGAAGTAAAAGCAAAACTAGAAGAGATGCTAGAAAATATCAATAACTCTAAACAAGATGCACTTATTTTGATAACAGACCTCAACCTTACAGCTGATGAATCAAAATGGCTTAATCATGAAGTTAAAAAAGTAAATATGGGCAATAAAAACTTAAAGATAACTCTACTTGACCATCATGGAAGTGGTGAAGATAGTGCTAACAAATACGAATGGTACTTTTTAGATACAACTAGATGTGCTACAAAAATCACTTATGATTATGTAAAAGAAAACTTTGAATTTGATGAACCATTATGGATGGAAAAATTTGTAGATATTGTAAATGCTGTTGATCTATGGAAACAAGATGAAGTTGATAACTTTGAATATGGTAAAGTTTGTATGCGTTTAGTAAATGAAACAAGAGAATTAAACCGTGTAATGTTTGCAACACAAGATTCAAAATATAAACTAACACTACTAAAAGAAGCTGCTAAATACATAGATAAAGAAGATGCAAATATCCTTTTAGATGAAAATATACATCTACTAAAAAAAGAGTTTTTTAAACTTGAAGAAAATGATACTTTAGACAACTTAGCAACTAAGTACATTGTAAAGCTTTTAGGTGCATTAAAAAGTACAAATACTATCTACTACAAAGGTTATAGAGGTTATTTAAGTTATGGAGTTGGTAATACTTCTATCATAGGAAATGGCTTTTTAACAACTTACCCTGAATACGATTTTATCGTAGATGTTAGCTATAGAGGAACGATGAGTCTTCGTGCAAACAACAAAGTAAGTGTATCTCAAATCTCAAAAGAGTGGGCAAATGGTGGTGGACATCCAAATGCAGCAGGTGGAAGGATACAAGGGTTTAAAGAGCAATATAAATATGCTAAAGTTAAACTTCAAATAGAAAAAATCATAAATGACAAAGAATCAGTAGCTGGTGACTTAGACTATAAAAAAGAATAAATAATGAAACTTATACTATTAATATCTGTACTTTTATATACACTAAATGCTAAACTAACCATACTAGATACTTATGAATTTCAGTCTAATGATATTCATGAACTATCTGCCTTAGCTTATGATGGAAAAGTTTTATATGGATTAAGTGATTATGGTGTTTTGCATCATTTTGATTTTAAAATAGAAAATAATAAAATTAAAATGATAAAACTTATAAAAAGTTATGACTTAAAAAATAAAAATTCAGTTAGATTAAAAAAGAAAAAAAGAGATGCTGAGGGCTTAGTTTATCTAAATAACAAACTTTATATCTCATTTGAACAAAAACCTAGAATTGAAAAATATTCACTTAATGGGATTAAGATTAAAAAGATTAAAATTCCTAAAGTATTGAAAGATATAGACAATTACAAATCAAAAAACAAAGCTCTTGAATCACTAACTTACTCAGATAAATATGGTTTTATAACTGCTCCAGAAGAGCCTTTTTTAGGGAAAAAGATTCATAAAATATATACTACTAAAAATAAAGTTTTTTCAGTTAAAGCTTCTGGTCTAATTACTGAACTTGAGTTTTTTGACAAAAATAACATCTTAGTTTTAGAAAGAGATTGGACTAAATTTAGAAGAGTTATAACACTAAGTAAACTAAATCTTAAAAATTGTAAACAAGATATATGTAGTATGGAAAAATTACTGGTTTTAGATAGTGATAAAGACAAATTTGTAGACAATTACGAAGGACTTACAAAACTAACAAATAACCTTTTTTTAATGGTTAGTGATGACAACGATAGTGTATGGCAAAAAACATACTTTATACTTTTCTCATTAACAGATTAATAATTTTGGTACAATTGCATCTATGAATAGAAGACAATTTTTAACATCTACAACTACTGCTTCTGCTGTACTAGCATTTAGTGGTTGTAACGATACTAACCGACAAGCCATAGACTACTCAAAGCATCCACAAAAAACAGATGCTGATAAAAAAAGAGTAAATATAAACCGTAACAAAAAAACAACTATAAAACTAGCTACTAGTTGGCCTGCACACTTTCCTATCATGGGAACAGGTGTAGATAAATTTGCCCAAAGAGTAAAAGATATAAGTGGTGGTTCACTAGAGATAAAAATCTACCCTAAAAATGTACTAGTCCCTGCTCTTGCTGTTTTTGATGCAACAAGTAGTGGACAGATAGATGCCTTTCACTCAGGTCCATACTATTGGAAAGGTAAAAATTCTGCTTTTTCACTTTATAGTGGAATCCCTTTTGGTTTTACTGCTGAGGAGATAAACTCATGGATGCTTTATGGTGGTGGTCTTGAACTTTGGCGAGAACAATATGCAAAATACAACTTGCATCCTTTTCTAGGTGGAAATACAAATATACAGATGGGTGGGTGGTTTAGAAAACCGATAAACTCTCTTGCAGATATGAAAGGCTTAAAGATGCGAATCCCAGGTCTTGGTGGTGAAGTTTTTGCCAAGATGGGAGTAAACCCTATACTTTTACCAGCTGGAGAGATATACACTTCACTTGAAAGAGGTGTTATAGATGCAACTGAATGGGTTGGACCTGCACTCGATATAAAGATGGGCTTTTACAAAGTTGCTCCGTATTATTACTCTGGTTGGCATGAACCTGGTTCTATACTTGAACTTACTTTTAACAAACACTCTTGGGCTAAACTACCTTTTGAGCATCAATCTATGATAGAGGTTGCATCTAGCGAGATGAATGCAAATATGACTTATGAATTTCATGCACAAAACATTAAAGCACTTAAAAAACTTGAAGAGTTAGATATCACTCTTTCAAAATTTCCAACTGATGTAACTAAAGCTGGTAAAAAAGCTTTAGTTGAAGTTATAGATGAACTAAGTGCTAAAAATAAAGATTTTGAGAGAGTTTATGCTTCTATAGAAAAACACTTAAATCTATCTAAAAAATATTCTGATATTAATTTGAGGTATTATCTAAATGAGCGTTAAACTACTACTTTTACTAAGCTTGATTTTTCAAGTAACAGCTTTTTCTTACAATGGAAAAATCATAGATGCGAAAACTCTTAAACCTATAGAGGGTGCTATGGTAAACGATGCCATTAACACTATAAAATCTGATATAAATGGTACATTTCAAGTTGATAAAAATACAACTTACCATATCAAAGCTTATGGTTATAGACGGTTTTCGTTTGATGGTAACTATACAAAAAAAGAGATAAAACTTGAACCAATAACAGTTAAAGCACTTTACCTTACATTTTGGGGTGCAAACTTAAACTCAAAAACCATAAAAAAAGTTCTAAATGTTGTTGATAAAACAAAAGTTAATGCCTTAGTTATAGATGTAAAAAATGCTCATGGTTTAACATCTTTTAAAACAAATTTTAAACAAGCAAATAGATATGGTGCTTCAAAACAAAAAACCATAGATGACATAGGTAAATTTATGCAACTTATGAAAGAAAAAAACATATATACTATAGCTAGAATAGTTGTTTTTAAAGATGAGTTACAAGCATCTCATAATCCTGAGTATGCCATAAAGAAGCTAAATGGTAAGATTTGGAGAAATGGTGATAAGATGGCATGGGTAAACCCCTATGACAAAAGAAGCCATGAGTATACTATAAGCATAGCAGAGGAAGCTGCTAAGGCTGGATTTGATGAGATTAACTTTGATTATATCCGTTTTCCTGCTAAAAAAGGTTTAAAGTATCCAAAAGAAAATACTCAAAAAAATCGTACAAAAGCGATAGGTGACTTTTTAGACCTTGCACAAAGTCGCCTTAAAAAATATGGTACTTTTATATCTGTAGATACTTATGGAAATGTTTGTTGGGAAAAAGGTGATGTTGGCATCGGTCAAACAATACCAACATTAGCTAAACATGCTGACTATATATCTCCTATGCTTTATCCATCAGGTTTTTCAAAAGGTTCATTTAATGTAAAACACCCATCTGAACACCCTTATATAGTTATATATAGAAGTTTAAAACATAATGAAAAAGTGATAGATTTAAAAAGGATGCGACCTTGGTTACAATCTTTTAGAGATTATGCACACAAAAGAAGATATTATAAAAAATTTGAGATAAAACAACAGATAAAAGCAACAGAAGATGTCAATACAAGTGGTTGGATGATGTGGGCTCCATCAAGTAGATACAATATTAACTACTTTTAATCTTTGTCTTAAAAGTTTTGAGTTTGGTAGATAACACTCTACTAGACTATGAAATCTTTTTGAGTGGTTCATATAAACTAAATGAGCCAACTCATGAACCACAACATAATCTATAAGTTCTTTTTCCAGTTTTAAAAGTTCAGTATTTAATGTGATAACTTTAGAACTACTACAACTACCCCATCTACTTTTAAGTTTTTTATATTTTATATCACTATAACTAAGATTCATCAAACTAGAAAAATACTCTAACCTAGTTGTTAAATAAATCTGTGCTGTTGATTTGTAAAATCTGTTATAACATTTTAATATATTTTCTTTAGTTGGTTTTCTTAATCTTTGAAGAGAGTCTTTTAGTATCTTTACCTCTATAGCATTTATACTATGAATCTTACCAAAAAGTAAAACTTCATCTTGAAGATTTACTTTTATAGGCTTATTTTCTTCTAATTTTAAAAGTTGTTTTCGTATCCAGTTTTGTTTTTTGTTTAACAAATGTTCCACAAAGTCTTTAGATACTTTAGGAGTTTTAACAACTACTTTTGAATCTTTTGAGATGCTTATATAACTGTTTTTTAAAGATGCCTTACAGATGTGTTGAATCTCAATACCATGAAATAAAAATTTACTCATAATCTATAGGGTCTTTTACTCCTGCTTGATTAAAACCATTTAATCTCAATCTACAACTATCACAAACACCACAAGCTTTATCTTCATTTTGATAACAACTCCAAGTATGTTTTAGTGGTACTTCTAACTCTAATGCTTTTTGAACAATTTGTGATTTTTTTAAACTTACAAGTGGCATACTTATAGTTATGTTTGTTTCATCTTTTGTACCTAAGTTTATACTCTCTTGCATACTTTTTATATAACTCTCTCTACAATCAGGATAACCACTACTGTCCTCTTCAACAACACCTATACTAATAACACTAGCACCCTCTTTTTCTGCGATAGCCCCAGCCATAGATAAAAAGATACCATTTCTAAAAGGTACATAAGTAACAGGTACACCCTCTTCTAGTCCACCTGTAGGCACTGCTATACTTTTATCTGTAAGTGCTGATGCTCCAAGCTGTTTAAAAAAGTCCAAGTCAAGTACATACTTCTCTTTTACACCCAAATCGTTACATATCTTGTAAAAACATTCTAACTCTTTTTTTTGTGTTCTTTGGTCATAATTAAAATGAACACCTATTATCTCATAACCATCATTTTTCATCATATAAGCACTAAGTGTTGAGTCCATACCACCACTCATAACACAAACTGCTTTTTTATCTATAATATTATTCATAAGGTTATTATAACAAATATAGGTATATAATTGGTATAGATTAAAAAAAGGAGTTTACTATGGATATTTCATCATCAGTAGCTGTAAATACTAGTACATCTACAGAAGCACCATCACAACTGCAAACAGAGGTACTAAAAAAAGCTCAAGATACAGATGTTATGAGAGGTCAGCAAGATTTAAAGATTTTAGAGGATGTTGCTCAAAAATCACAAGAGATGACTGCTCAAAAAACTGGAGTTGGTGGTAATCTAAATATCACTGGTTAAACAGTATTATCTACTTGTAAATTTTATGATGTTAGATTTTTTATTTAGCATCATAAATCATCCCCTTACTTAATTACGAACAATTAGATATAATTCCTCTTATGATTGATTTAGAAAATAAAACAGACCTAACCATAAATGAGTTGCTTTTAAACACTATAGCTTCTTCACTAACAAACAAAGATATTGAACTCATTATAACATCTGATGATGAGATAAAAGAGATAAATAAACTCCATAGAGATATAGATAAAAGTACAGATGTACTAAGTTTTCCTTATGAAGAGATGCCTATGAGTCCAGTAGGTAGCATCATCATCTCAGATAGCTATGTAAAAAATGTATCTACTGAGCTAAAACATACTACAGATGATGAACTTGCTTTACTTTTTATACATGGTTTACTTCATCTTATGGGTTATGACCATGAAGTAGACAATGGTGAGATGCGAGATGAAGAGGAAAAACTTATAAAAAAGTTTAACCTACCAAAAAGTTTAATCATAAGAACACAAGGATAACAATGGATTTTATAATTTTTATATCTGCAATGGCAGGTTTAATCTATGGGGCTGACTTTATCATAAAAGAATCAGAAAGAATCGCTCTACACTTTAACATATCACATTTTGTGATTGGTGCTACACTTGTAGCCTTTGGAACAAGCTTACCTGAGATGGCAGCTTCTATGATGGCATCATCTGCTGGTAAAAGTGATATGGCCATAGCAAATGTAGTTGGTAGTGTTATCTTTAACATCACTTTAGTTTTAGGTGTGGTGTTTTTAATAGCAAAAAATATGAATCCAAAAAGAGACCTATTTGCACTAGATAGTGCATGGGTAGTTTTACCAGTTGTTATCTTTTTTATCATGATTCAAGATGGTGTTATAGGTAGATTTGATGGGATTTTATTTCTTCTACTTATGGCTAGTTATATAATATTCTTATTTTCTAGTGCAAAAGACGACCTAGAGGGTGAGATAGATGAAGACTTAGCAAATGAAAAGTTTAACTGGGGTAAAACTATTTTACTTTTAGGTATAGGGTTTGCATTTACTATAGTAGGAGCAAATTTTGTTATAGAGAGTGGGTCAAATATAGCTAGAACTTTTGGTATAAGCGAGTGGATTATAGGTATCTTTCTTATCTCTTTAGGTACATCTTTACCTGAGTTAGTAGTTTCTCTTGTAGCTATAAAAAAAGGTAATGCTGAGATGAGTATAGGAAATATTATAGGTTCAAATGTAGCAAATTTTTCTATGGTTTTAGGTGCTTCATCTTTGATAAACCCTTTAGTAGTAAACTTAACAACTACAAAATTTGATATGCTTATCATGGCTTTTGCTTCTATAACTTTACTATTTATACTAGCAAATAAGATTTATAACAAAGCTGGAGCTATATTTTTACTTATAATTTTAGCTTTATTTATACAAAATTCTATGGCTTTAAATATTTGAGTTCATAAAGTTTATTATATATTTTAGAAACTATCTCACCTGCTGCATGACCACCGTGACCACCATGTTCAACCATTGCTAAAACTACATACTGAGGATTTTTATATGGTCCATAAGATGTAAACCAAGCATGGGAACGACTATAGTAAGACATTTCATGTTCTAGTTGTCGCTCTTCTATATTTTGTAATATACCTACAACTTGTGCTGTTCCTGTTTTACCGGCAATTTTTATCTTTGGATTTAAACTTAAGTAATGTGTAGCTGTTCCACTAGGATAATTACACACTTCAAACATAGCTTTTTGTATGATTGGTAATTTTTTCAACTCCTCTTTTGTTAAAACTTCTTGATACTTATTTTTATATACAACATCACCAATCTTTTTAGCAAAATGTGGTGTAGGGAGATGACCAGTCGCCATTAAAGCTGTAAACTGAGTTATTTGTAACGGTGTAACTAAAACATCACCCTGCCCTATAGATGTATTTACAGTCTCTCCCATATACCAAGGGCGATTATACTTTTTTCGTTTCCACTCTCTTGATGGAATTGTCCCAAAAAATTCATTTGGCAAATCTACCCCTGTTTCTTTACCTAAACCATATCTTTTCAGACCATCACTCATAGTTTTTATACCAACTTGTAAACTACCCTTATAAAAATAATCATCACAACTCTCTCTTATCGCTTTTATAATCCCAGTTTTTTTATGCCCTTTAGTTTTCCAACATCTAAATACCCTTTTTCCTAAAGGCATCTTAGCATTACAATAAACAGTAGCTGATGGACTAATCTCAGTTGTTATATATATAAGACCTAGACCCGTTTTTATAGTAGAGCCTGGTGGGTATAAACCATGAACAATTTTGTTTGTAAATGGTTTATCAAGAGAGTTAGATAATTTGTTCCACATCTTATGTGTGATACCTGTAACAAAAGTGTTTATATCATACTCAGGAAAACTACTTGCAGATAGAATTGAACCATCAACATTCATAACTATAACTGCACCAGCTTTACCCTCAAACAAAGAAGATATATATTTTTGAAGTTCCATATCTATAGTTAAGATTAATTTTCTATCTTCTATAGCACTCTTATAAGATAACTCTTCTATCTCTTCATTACTAGCATTTACTTTTATCTCTTTATACCCTGCTTGACCTTGTAAATATGTGTTATAATAGTTTTCAATACCTGCTTTACCTGTATAACCTATAAGCTTTAGTAATTTATCTTTTTTATTATCTTTTTTATTTGCACGAGCAACATAACCTATAAGGTGTGCAGCTACTTCAGAGTATGGATAAAACCTTTTTGGAGATTGCACTATTTGTATGTTTTTTCTAAGATTTAGTTTTGAATAAACAGGTATCATATCTTCATAAGAGATAAAATGAACAATATTTATAAAATCATGATTATAGTAAGAATCTACCCTCTTATAGTTTTTTATGATTTTATCCCTATTTAGTTTTGGAAAAAATTTTATAAGATTATCAATCTCTTCATTAAATATTTTTAATTTTTTCTTAGAACGGAGATGTGGTCTTAGTAAGATTTTAAAACCAAGTTTATTTATAGCTATAGGTTTATTATTTCTATCTACTATTTCACCCCTTACTGGTGCTATTTTTTCTATTTTTATAGTGTTGTTTTGAGATAGTTTTTCATAGTATCCATTTGACTGAACAGAAAGAAAAAATACTCTTGAGATTATTGTTAGCCATATAAGTGAAAAGACTGTTATTATAAATTTAGTTTTCATAAAATACTCACTATAAAAAATTCAATGATTATATAATAAATCACATAATAGTCTATATTTGGTAGTGGAAATAAAAATACATTTGATAAAAGCATACTAAACATATAAAAACCAACATACACTATGATTACAGTTATAAATTTCACACATGATTTACAACCTATACTTTGTTTTAACTTAGGTATAAAAAACCTATATATCAGTATAAAGTATATAATACTACTAAAAAGTAGATAACTTTTTTCAGCTTCAAATATGATAAGACAAAACGATACAATAGCAAGATTTAAAGTATCATCCTCTTTTAAATACTTAGAAAACAATATATATAAAACTGATAGTAATGGTGGTAAAAAAAGATAGATACTGCTTAAACCTATATATGCCATAAAGATTATGGCATATACAAATGGTGTTAAAGTTCTTTGATTAGAGATACTTCGTTGCATACTGGGAAATGTTTACATTTAATACAATCTGCCCAAATCTTATGTTCGGGTAGTGATTCTTTTGGTATTTCAAAAAACCCAAGTTTTTCAAAAAACGACTGTTTATATGTCAAACAAAGCACTTTTCTTAATTTTAATTTTTTTGCTTCTTCAAGAGATTTAAGCACTAGATTTTCACCTATATTTTTACCCCTTTTATCCTCTTTTACTATAAGAGACCTTATCTCTGCTAAAGATGCAGTATGTATATGTAATGCACAAAAACCAACTAATTCATCACCATTGTATGCTAAAAGATATGAACGGATATTTGTAGCACACTCATCATCACTTCTAGGTAAAATAACACCAGATTCTACTTCTGGAGCGATTAAAGCTTGCATATTAGCGATATCACTAAGTTTAGCTTTAGCATACTCAATCTGCATTATCTACCTCATTTAATATATCATAAATAATTTTATTTACTTTATGTGTACCTCGTTTTTTTGCACTAGACACCATTAAAGCTTTTGGAAATTCTCTTCTTAAAGCACTTTGCTCTTTTTGGTTTAGTTTATCTATCTTTGTAAATATTTGCAATATTTGTTGGTCTTCTCTACAAGTTTGTAGTAAAAAATCAGCCACAGAAATATCTATATCAAGATGTGGATGTCTACAATCAACAAGATGTATAAAAAGCTTAATCTGTTCTCTTTGAGATATATAATCTGTAAGATTCTTTTCCCAATCACTCTTAATAGATTTAGAAACTTTTGCATAACCAAACCCCGGTAAATCAACAAATTTTGCTAAGATTTTATTTGAGTCATCTCTATTTATCATAGTAACATCAAAATAATTTATAAGTCTCGTCTTACCTGGAGACGATGAAACTTTCGCTAACCCTTTATGGTTTGTAAGTGCATTTAAAAGTGAACTTTTACCTACATTTGAACGAGCCATAAAAACAACTTCATTTTGCTCTTCAGATTCTGGAGCTCCTGCTATGTTTGGTGCAGATGTTATAAACTTTGATTCAACTACCTCTACCATTATTTATCCTTTATTTCAAATATCATAATTACTGGTTCTTTTTTAGCACCCTTAGCATAAGCCTGACCATCTATAGTTTTTAAAACTACTTCATCACCAATAATCTCTTTTTTATTATCTATCTGTTTTAAGTATACATTTTTATAAAAATAATACTCTTTTTTTATAGGGTTATAAATCGTTTTTTGAGCCTTACCCTCATACTTAGCACCATCTTGTGTTGTTATTTTAAAAGAAACATTACCAATCGCTATAAATTTAGTTGGTTGATGCTGTTTATCTGTATAGACTGTTACTTTTGAAGCTTTTAACTCATCGCTACTTCTAATTATATCTACTTCACCTGTAAATACAGATATACCTTTTTTTTCATCTGTAGTAAACTCATTTGCTTTGATTTTTAACTCTTGAGCTACTAAAGATGCGAACAACATCATTAAAACTACTAAATATTTCATAAATTACTTCCTATTTGATATACAACTTCTACATTTTTTGAATAAATTTTATCTAACTTATTGTCCAATCTAAAAGATCTACCTATAACTTTATTTTTATCTTTATACATTATGTATCTATCATCTGTTTCTAAAATACTTGTTTTTTCATTATAATCTAAACTTTGCGATTTAAATACTAAACCATCATCTCTTGTATACTTAACATCGCCACTCAATTTTATAGTTTTATCCTTATATATACCATTTTTAGCTTTTAAATTAACTATTTGTTCTTTTGTAGCATCTGTATAATCAACATCTAGTATATTATATCTATCTTTATATATAAAAGCTTGTTTACCCTTTATAATCCTAGTTAAACCTTTTGTATCTAACTGATGAATCACAAAACCATAAGTCTCAACAGTTGCAATCTCTATATTTTTAGTTTCTTTTAGTTTCATTGGTTGAAAAAAAACAAAGATAACCATTAGTCCAGCAAAAACAAAAGCAAAAAACAGATTAATATTCATAAAGTTCTATATCCATAAAGCCATAAAAACATCTCTTTGAGAGTTTTTATCTACTAAGATATCTATCATCTCACGAACTGCACCATCACCACCATTATATGTAAGTGTAGTTTTTACAATCTCTTTAATCTCTTTTACACCATTTAATGGTGTGAAACTTTCATCTACAAGATTAAGCATATTATAATCATTTAAATCATCACCTATAACAGCAACTTCACTAAAATCTAAATCTAGTGAATCAACTATCTCTGTTAATACTCTTTGCTTATCTTTTATACCTTGATATAGATGTTTTATACCTAACTCTTCAGCTCTTTTATGAACCATAGCAGACTTTTTACCAGTGATAATAGCCGTATGATTTCCAAGTCTATTCCAAGATACAATACCTAGACCATCTTTAACATTAAAACTTTTACTCTCTATAGCATCTGCTGAGTATGTAAGTTTACCATCAGTTAAACAACCATCGACATCTAAAACTATAAGTTTTATCATAAAACATCTTTTGTGCTAGGTATACCAATCTTTTCATTTTTGGTAGTTGCTCTTCTAAGGGCTACAGCCATAGCTTTAAATGAAGCCTCAATAATATGATGCTGATTTCGTCCACGAACCTGAACAATATGTGCAGTAATACAAGAGTTTAAAACAAATGCTCGAAAAAATTCCTCTACAAGTTCTGTATCAAAATGACCAACTTTACCAGATAAATCTAACTCAAAAACTATAAATGGTCTATGACTAAGGTCTATATCACAACCTACACAAGCTTCATCCATAACAACATTTGCACTACCAAATCTTTCCATATTTTTTATAGGATACAAAGTTTCTGCTATCAATGAACCTAAAACTATACCTATATCTTCTACACTATGATGATCATCTATATGTGTGTCACCATCGCACTTTATATCTAAGTCTATAAGCGAGTGTTTAGAAAAACTCTCTAACATATGGTCTAAAAAACCAACACCAGTATCTATGTTGCTTTTACCTGTTCCATTTAAATCTAACGATATTGTTATATCTGTTTCTTTTGTTGTTCTTGTTTTAGTAACCATTTTTATCCCTTATTGTCCTACTATAAATGCATTTTTAAACTGACAAGTTGATTTGTAATCTCTTGCTTCTTGTTCACTTCTAAATCCACTAAGTAAAACTTTAAAATACCTTTTATTTCCAACTTGAACATCTTGGATAATGGTCTTATAACCATCTGTTCCATTGTATCTTTCTTGTGTTCTTATCGCACCATTTATATCTGAAAAAGATGCTATTTGAAGAGCAAAGTAGCCCATAGACTTTTTTTGTGTATGTTTTTTAAGTTCTACTTTACTTGGTATATTTCGTTTACCTTTAACATGAAAACCCAAAACCTCTAACTCTACAGGTGCTGTCCCTGTTCCTATCATATTTATCTTACTTGCTGCTGTTTTAGATAGGTCTATAATTCTTGTAGATACAAATGGTCCTCTATCGTTGATACGAACAACAGTAGACAAACCATTGCGACGATTTGTAACTTTTACTATTGTGTTCATAGGTAGTGTTTTATGAGCTGCTGTCATATCGTACATATTGTATCGCTCACCATTGGATGTAAGCTTTCCATGAAAATCTGGCCCATACCAACTAGCATTTCCTCTAAATTTATCTCCAACACGAACAGTAGTTGGATAGTATTTGATACCACGAACAACATAAGGTCTCATAGTTGGATGAGAATATGTCTTAGCATCCATTACTGGACTATGACTACTTTTATTAGCTGAGTAAACTGTTCTATGATGGTTTGGATTTTGACTATAACTATTTCTTTGTTTAGAATAAGAGTAGTTTCTATAACCACTAGAAGAACTACCACATCCTGAAAAAATAACCCCAACAATTATAAAAGTAAATATATATAATTTATTCATAAAGTTTTAACCTGTCACCTATTTTGATTAGGTTTCCTTTCAAATTATTGTATGATTTTAATGTTCTAACACTTAATCTATATGCTTTAGAGATAGAACGAAGAGAATCACCTTTTTTTACCAAATAATAAGATTTAGTATTTGTACTTATTATCTTTTTATGCTTATCTATAGGTATTATAAGCTTTTGTTTTAATCTTAATCTAGCATTTTTTAAAGAGTTAAAACCTATTATAATCTTATATGGTACTTTATATTTTCTACCTATATTCCAAAGATTATCACCTTTTTTAACTATATGAACTTTATAAATATTTTTAATAGATGTACTTTTATAGTTTTGTTTAAATTCAGATAGTTTTATATATGGTATATATAAATCATATTTTTTTGCATAAGGTGGAACAAAATCGTATTTTAGATGTCTATTTAGCTTTTTTAATTCATCTATAGGCATATTGATAATACTAGAGATTCTCTTAAGTGATTCTCCACTTGGTATTTTAACTGTTGCCACAGAGTAAGCATTTGCTCTATTTAAAAGGTATTCATATTCACTATGAAGTAAAAACTGTTCATCGTTACCTATAAGTGCAAGTGCTACTATCTTTCTTATGTAAAATCTACTCTCTTTAGGTAGGTACTTTTCTTTAGGGTCTAGCAATACAGACAGTTCATCAGTACCAGCTCTTTCAATAGCCCTTTTTAGTCTACCACCACCACAGTTATATGCTATAGCTGCTAAGTACCATTTACCAAATCTTCTATGTAAAGATGACAAATACTTTGAAGCTGCTTTTGTTGATTTTATAAAATCTTTTCTTTCATCTACATATTCATCTATTTTTAAACCAAAAAGTTTACCAGTGTATGGCATAAATTGCCAAAGACCTGAAGCACTTTTCACTGAGTAGGCTTTTGTACTAAAGTTTGATTCTGCCATAGCAAGATACAAAAACTCTTGAGGTATATCATACTTAGCCAATATATTTTTTATAGATGGTATAAATATATAAGCATCTTTCATTGCTTGAAAAAAAAGTTTATTTTTAGAAACACCTTTTTTTTCATTTCTCATATTATTCAAAATTGGGTCATACAAAAAAGATGGCTTAATATCAAAAGACTCTAATAATAAAAGTTCTTTATTATGGTTTGAAGTATAATATAGGTTAGCACTTAAGATTATTGGTAAAAATAGCAATAAGAAATATTTCAATATGTAACTTTATAATTTAATTTTAGGATATTTATTATATATAAATATATATTAAATTAAGATTAAATTAAGCTAGAAAAACATCACTTAAAAAAGTCTCTCTGAATTAGTTGTTGTGATTTTTTCAACATCTTCTAAAGGTATATCTAAAATCTCTGATATTTTTTGTGCTACAAGTGTTGTATATAACGGTTCATTTCTTTCCCCTCTATGTGGAGTTGGTGTTAAGTATGGAGCATCTGTCTCGATAAGAAGCTTTTCTATTGGTATTTTTGGAAGTACATTGACTAACTTTTTAGCATTTTTAAATGTCAAAACCCCACCTATACCAAAGTAAAAACCTTCATCTGCTAACGATAAAAGTTGTTCATCTGCATTAAAACAGTGTAAAACACCACCAACTTCACTAGCTTCATAATCTAAAAGAATCTCTTTAGAATCATTAGATGCATCTCTGATATGTACAATTAATGGTTTTTTATACTTTTTAGCTAAATTTATCTGAGATATAAAAACTTTTTTTTGTAACTCTTTTTCTTTTAGCTTATCTTCATCACTACCCTCAAGACGAAAATAATCAAGTCCACACTCCCCAATAGCTATACATTTATCATGGTCTATATACTTTTCAAAATCTAATGATGCAAAGTTATCAGCATCGTACGGGTGAACACCTATAGCAAAGTATATATCATCATACTTCTGACTTATCTCTACTGCTCTATCCAATGTTGATGGATCAGCACCAGGGATTATAAACTTTTTAACACCTGCTTCTCTTGCTCTATCTAAAACATCATCTAAATCTTCATTATATCTTTTATCATCTAGGTGAACATGAGTATCAACCAACATCCTTAGACCCTTTTTCTTTTCTAATTTTTTTAACTCTTTGTATATTTTTTATCATCAACCATATAAAAAATGCAGAAGTTAGCAGTGAACCAATAGATGCTAAAAGATTTCCAGCAAAATAGAAGTTAAAACCTAGTACCAACATAACTATAGATATAACTAAACACATCCATTTACCTCCAAAAGTTCTTTTGCAAATTTTTTTGCTTCATCTGAAATATTTTCACCACTTATAATTCTAGCTATCTCATAAACTCTTTCATCAAAATTCAACTCTTTTACTTTCGATATAGTAGCATCTTTTGAGATTAAAAAATGCTGATTTGCTGTAGAAGTTAGTTGTGGTTGATGAGATATTACAAATATCTGAAATTTTGAAGCTAACTGTTTAAGAACTTTTGCAACACTCATAGATTCTTCACCACTTAAGTTTGCATCTATCTCATCTAACATCAAAACTCCACCATTACTATTCATCTGTTCTGATTTAAGTGCTAAAACTGCTAATCTAAGTCTGTTAAATTCCCCCGTACTTACTTTTTGTAAACTTGTTTGACTAAGTTCTAACAAAACTTCATCTGTACCATTTATATCTAAACATTTAGTTTGTAAACTTACTTTAGCATCTCTTAAATATAGCTCTTTTAAGTATCTATTTAAATCTTTATTGAATGATTTTAACTCTGTATGTCTAAGTTTACTTAATTGTTCTGCTAATTCATAGATTTTTGATTCTAAACTATCATATTTTTTTTGTAACTCTTTTTTATTTATCTCAATATTTTCATAATCTTTTAACTCTTGAATCTTTTTGTCCTTATACTTAAGAACCTCTTCTATACTTCCATATCTATGTTTTAACTTACTTAACTCTTCTAAACGGTTTAGGACATCTTCGACATTTACATCTTCAAGTGCATTAAATCTATCAGAGGCATTATCTAAGATAACTCTAAGAGTATTCATAGCATCATCAAAAAAAGAACTATCTACATCTAAATCTTGTAAAACATCAAAAACTAGATATTCATTTTCAAATATTACCGATACTGAAGATATTTTTTGAGTTACTTTTTCTTTTTTAGATAACTCTTTTTTTATCTCTAATAATTCTTCATCTTCTGATATTTTTGGATTTATATCTTCTATCTTTTTAATTTCAAAAGATGCAAACTCTTTTAATTCTACTATCTTTCTTTCTTGCTCTTCTAATTTTAAAAGTTCACTTTTAACAGTTTTAAACTCATGAAATATATGATGATAAGTATCTTTTAGTTTAAATATCTTTTTTGTTTTATTTTGGATTCTTGAATCAATGATTGATAGTAAGTTTGAATTTTCAAAATCACTAAAATCTTTTAAACTAAGATGCCTTAAATGGTTTGAAGCCAATTTTGAAATGATTTTTTTAGATATACTTTGGTTATTTATAAAATGTCTTGAATTACCTTTTTTTACATGCTTAAAAGTGTTTATATTTTCATTTTCGATACCCAAGTCATTAGCATCCAAATCCCAAGTAACATTTGATTCACATATAGAAGCTTCACAACTAGCAACCCCTACTGATGTTAATATAGAGTTCATTAAAAGAGATTTACCACTACCACTAGGACCAGTAAAAACAACAAGACCTGAAGCTAAATTTATCTCAACTTCATTAAAGCTCAAATAATTTTTTAAATAAAATCTTTCAATCATCTTGATAACCTCTGCATAATTTTGATTTTAATATCTTATGCAAAAAATAAAAATATTGTTAAAAATATTGCAATTTGTCATATTTTTAATAATCTATATTTAACCGATACCCTTCTGCTCTTATACTATCGATAAGACCTTGTGGTAAAATCTTTCGAATATCTTTAACATGAGTGGCTATTGTGTTAGATTTTACAAAAATATTATCCCAAACTTCATCTATAAGCATCTCATATGTAACAGTTAGGTTTTTATGTTTTATAAATGATTTTAAGATTTTTCTTTGTATTTTAGTCAATTTTACCAATCT
>CAZSWW010000004.1:0-7597 GCA_964611265.1 uncultured Sulfurimonas sp.
TTACCACCATCTTTTTTCTTAACCTCTGCATAGGCCAAATGTGGGATTTCTAAGTATATATCTAACTCTGCGTCTATAATTGTTAGTTCATCATGTTTTTTTAAAAGTTTTATTGTTTTTTTCATATCTATAACCTTTGTGGCATCTCATCTTTAAATGCTACTTTTTCAGCATTTTGTAGTAACTCTAAAGCACCGTTATCTATCATCTTTTTAGCCATCTCAAAACCTAAGTTTTTACTTTCTTTTACATCAAGCACGATTTTTTCTTGCATGATGTTTGTTCCATCAGGGAAACCTATCATAGTTCTAAAAGTTATTTCACTACCATCTATAACAGCATTACAAGCAACTGGAGCAGAACATCCTGCACCTATCTTACTTATAAAATCTCTTTCTATTTTAGTACAAACAAATGTGTTTTTATCGTTTACACTTAGTGCTATCTCTCTTAGCTTTTCATTGCCTTGTACTATCTCTATACCTAAAGATGCTTGACCCATAGGTGGTATCATCATATCTAGCGATAACTTTTCAGTATATGGTATATCTTTTAGTAGGTCTAGTCTATCTAAACCTATAAAAGCTAGTATGATAGCATCGTATTGACCTTCTGAGAGTTTTCTAAGTCTTGTGTTTACATTTCCCCGTAAATCTTTTACTTTTAAGTCTGGTCTTTTTTGAAGTAGTTGCATCCGTCTTCTTAGACTTGTAGTACCAACTACTGCACCTTTTGGAAGTTCATCTAATGATGCGAACTTATGAGATAAAAAAACATCACTTTGGTCTTGCCTAGTTGTGATAGAAACTAATTCTAAACCATCAGGTATATAAGTTGGTACATCTTTTAAACTATGAACTGCTATATCTGCTTCACCAGCAAGCATCGCATCTTCGAGTTCTTTTGTAAAATGACCTTTTCCACCTATAAGAGCTAGTGGTTTATCTAAAATCTTATCACCATTACTTACAATTTTGTTTAAAACTACCTCTATCTCAGGGTAACTTTTCTCAATTCTATCTTTTATGTGGTAAGCTTGCCAAAGTGCTAAATCTGAAACTCTTGTTGCTATTGTTATCTTTTTCATTTTATTTAACCTCTTTGTATTTTTTCTTACTTTTATCTAACTTTCCATCAAAAAATATTGTAGGAGTTCCACCAACCATAGCTTCATCTGCAACTTTTTCATCAAACGCAACTTGAGCTTTAACTTTAGAAGACTCTAAATCTTTTGTAGTTATATCTGTTTTCATAGTTTTGTTAAAAGCTTTTAGTATCTTTTTAACATCTGTTTCTTTGTAATCGATTTTAACTGTATATAGTTTTAAAACTACATCTTTTACACCTTGTTCCTCAGCGACTATAGCAGCTTTTGTAAGTGTCGGTGCAGCTGGATGCAACACAGCAAGTGGAAAATGGTAGTAATATATAGCAAATTTTTCAGGTTGCTTTTTCATCTCTTTTATAGCTTTTGGTACAAATCTTTTACAAAATGGACATAATGGGTCTGAAAATATAGCAACTTTATGTTTAGCATCTGCATTACCATATATAAGATTTTCTTTTTTGTAGTATTCATCTTCAAATGATGGGTAATCATCTTTTAAACTATCTCCAGTATCCATATCTATAAAATCTTGAGTGATAATAGTTCCATTTGAAAACCAAATCATTTTTTGTGTTAAATCTTGCTTTTTACCTTTAGTCTTAACTTTAGCTTTTACTTTCAAAACATAAGCATACCAGTTGTTTTTAGCATCTTTTGCCTCTAAACTTTTAACTAAATTTTTATCTACTATATCAACTGTTAGATCCAAAATTCTTGGATTATTTTTAAACTTATTTGTCAAAAACTCTTTTAAATCAGCATCCTGTGAAGATGCAAAAAGTGTACTACTTAGAAGTAGTGTCGTGAGTGATAATTTCAACATCGATAACATCTGAATCCTTTTTATTGTCTTGTTGTGTAAAGTCAGTATTACATCTGTTTGATTTTACATTATAACGATTAACAAACATACTCGTAACAGCACTAAACTGCATCAATGCACCTATGATGTCTGTTAAAAATCCAGGTATTATAAGTAAAATAGCACCTATCAAAGTAAATAGATTTAATCTTTGAAACTCATTTAAATCTATACAATTATAAGAAACTGCCGTCATATTTTCAACTAATGTTTTTCTAAAGTTTACAAGTATAGATATACCAACAAATGCACTTAAAAGTATCTCAAAAAAGGTACTAAGCCCACCTATTGAAGATGAGATATTAACAGAGATTAATACTTCTAAAAAAAGATATACTAGAAAGTACTGCATTTAGATAAGTTCCATAATCTTTTCATAAATCTCACCAACATTTACTGATGTTTTCTCTTTAGTCTTTCTATCATAAATCTGAACTAAACCATTAGCTAACTCTTTACCTATGATAACAGTATATGGAAAACCTATAAGTTCAGCATCTTTCATCTTAAAACCAAATCTCTCTTTTCTATCGTCAAGTATAACCTCTACATCTTCACCTAAAAGTTTAAGGTATAACTCTTCTCCAAGTGTAGCTTGTGTTTCATCTTTTATATTTGAAACCATTATATTTACCATATATGGTGCTGTTGATTTTGTCCAGATACAACCATATTCATCATGGTTTTGCTCTATAACAGATGCTATAAGCCTACTTACACCTATACCAAAAGTTGCCATCTCAAAAGGTTTTGCACGACCATTTTCATCGTTAAAATGAGCTTCAAGTTTTGAAGAGTATCTATCTCCTAGTTGGAAAATATGCCCAACTTCTATACCTTTTTTAAAGCTAAGTGAAGCACCACAAGAACATTTTTCTTCTATGTTTTGTGATTGTAACTCTTCATAAGACTTTTCATTTAAGGCATCAATTTCCTCTTCACTCTCAAAAATAGTCTCTATGTTAGCACCATAATCACAACTCTCACAAACAACTAAAGTATCTTCACCACTGTCTGCTAAAACATGAAACTCTTTACTACCTGTTCCACCTATAGCACCACTGTCAGCTTGAACCACTCTAAAGTCAAGTCCTAATCTTGTAAAGATTTTTTTATAAGTCTCTTCCATAAGGTCAAACTCTCTAACCATATCTTCTTTTGTTGCATGAAAAGAGTAACCATCTTTCATAAGAAACTCACGACCTCTTAAAAGTCCATATCTAGGTCTTGCTTCATCACGGAATTTTGTGTTGATTTGGTATAAGTTTAGTGGTAAGTCTTTGTAACTTGTAACTCTGTTTTTTACAAGTTCAACCATAGCTTCTTCATTTGTAGGACTTAGTACAAACTCATTTGTATGTCTATCTTTGATGCGAAGCATCTCTTTACCCATACTATCAGCTCTACCACTTCTATCCCACAAACTCATAGGTGTTACAAAACTTAGTTGCACTTCATTACAACCAGCATTATCAAGTTCCTCTTTTACTATAGCACGAATCTTTTCTAAAACAATCTTTCCAAGAGGAAGGTAGTTATAAAGCCCTGCACCTTGTTGATTTATAAACCCACCACGGATTAAAAACTGATGACTCGGTAGAGTTGCATCTGATGGAACTTCTTTTGTTGTTGGTATAAATGCTCTACTTCTTCTCATTTTGTCTATCTCCTTTTGGAATTATATATTTTTTATATTTATCTGGAATTTCATCTTTTTCACTATTTGAAAGTAATTGCATCATACCTGAGATTGTATCAGATTTTGGTTCATTTGATGTACTTCTCATTTTTGTTGTCATATCGTGCAAAAATCTTTTTAAAGTTTGTTCAGCCATTTTTCTAGCTTCTGCTTCATACTCTTTTGGTATAAAACCTTTTTCTATTGCTCTTTTTGATTCTATCCCTGCTACTTTATAAGCTTTTTGATATATCTCTTTTATCATAGGTTCTACATTTAAAGTATCTAACCACTCGAAGAACTCAACCACACTACGACCAACCACACCATGTGCTTTTCTAGCTTCATTTTCTCTAAGAGATTTGTTTTCATCTACTATGGATGTTAAATCATCCACCGTATAAAGGTTTACATTTTTATCATCTGAACAGATTATATCTCTAGGTACTGCCAAATCAAACCAGTATCTGTTAAAATCACATTTTTCTATAATATCATTTGTTATGATTGGTAGATTTGATGAAGTAGCTGTAAAGATAATTTCAAAATCATTAACGGCATTATCTAGTTGTCCATACTCTATAACTTTAGCACCACACTCCTTAGCAAGTGTTTCTGCCTTTTGTTTTGTTCTATTCATTATGTAAACATCAGCACCATTAGAAAGCATGTGTTTTGCCGTTATTTCACTCATCTCACCAACACCTATGATAAGTGTTTTTTTATCTTTTAAATCATCTAAAACTAACTTTAACTTTGAAACTGCTACACTTGCCACTGAAACTGGTTTTGAAGATATATCTGTAGCATTTCTAACTTTTGCTGCACATTTAAAAGCACTTCTTATAGCTCTTGCTATCTTTTTATCACAAAAACCTTTATCGTAAGAAAATCTAAAAGCATCTTTTAACTGCCCAGCAATTTGTGTTTCACCGATAACCATAGAATCAAGTGAAGAAGCTACTTTAAATATATGATAAATAGCACTACTATCATCATAAACATCTGCACGACTTTCAAGTTCACTAAGTGTTAAACCAGCTCTTTGACTTAGCATCTCAAAAATATGCTTTTTTGCTTTTTCAATATCGCCACAACTAGAAAATATCTCCATTCTATTGCAAGTAGAGATAAGGATGCTTTCGTTAATATCATCAGATCTATTTAACTTAGCTAAACAAGCTTTTACACTTTTATCATTTGGATATGTTAGTTTTTCTCTAACTTCTAGGTCTGAATTTTTATATGAAAAACTTATATTTAGGTAATGCATTAGTAACTTCTTTTTATCATGGTTTCTAAAATACTTACAAGTTCTGTATCACCCTCTACTGCAAGCATAGCTTCATTTGATAGCTTTTTCGCTAATTCAAAAGATTTCTCAACTGTTTTAAACTCTTTCATCTTTTTCTTTATCCATAAAGATTCTACATCGTCTAACTTTTTAAGGTGATGTGATTTTAATCGCTCTTTATCGTTATCATCTAACTCTTTATAAAGATATATATATGGTAAAGTACATTTACCCTCTACAAAGTCATTCAATGCTGGTTTTCCAAGTGTTTTAGAATCTTGAGTTATATCTAAAATATCATCTATGATTTGAAAAGACAACCCTAAATTACGACCATAAGTAGCATAGTTTGAAATATCTTTACCAACTAAATATGCAGATGCTACAGCTGAAGCTTCTATAAGGGTAGCAGTTTTTAGATAAAGCATATCAAGATACTTTTCCTCATCTGCATTAAAACTCTCAGCCATTTTTACATCTATCATCTCGCCCTTACTTAAAGCTGTTACAGATGAAGCGATAGTACGAGCTACATTAGCATCAAAAGAAACAAGTTCAGTGAAAGCTTTTGAATACAAAATATCACCAAGCATTACAGCTATTTTAGAATCTTCTGTAGCATTAACAGATGCTACACCTCTTCTAGTCTGTGCTTCATCTATAACATCATCATGTAGTAAACTTGCAGCATGTATAAGTTCAACTATAGCAGCTAACAAAGGTGCCTTTTCATGTGTTGATGCTATTTTTAAGATAAGTTTAGCACGAAGTCTTTTCCCACCACTAAGTGTTTTAAAAAGTCTACTAACTTCACTATAACCACACTCATCTACCAATCTTGCTATTTCTGTTTCTACTTTATTCATCATTTTTTAAATACTTTACCCTTACTTTTACCTCATCATCAGATAAAAATAATTCAAATTTTGCTTGATTTTTTTCATAATCAAATCCTAAAAATTTCACTAATATATATGGAGTTTTATGATTGTTTGCCCCACGAGATAGTAATTCTGTACGAAAACTTTGGTTTTTATGATTTAGATATAAAATATTTTGTGATACTATATCATCATAAGATTTTAAAACTACTAAGCCACCGTTTACAAAAAGAGTCCATCTAAATTGAAAAAGTTTTTGAATAATATCATATTTTACAAGAACTTTTTTTGTTTCATCTTTTTTAAGAGATATTTTAATCATATCTCTATAAGTATTTGCATTAAGCGATACCTCAAAGAACAACAAAAAAATAAAAAATTGTAAATACTTCATAATCCAACTTTTTTATTATAAAAATTTTAGACAATTCTAGCAGTATTTTATTAAAAACTAATGAAACCTTATAAAAATCAAAAGATTAACCGATTTTAAGATAATATTTGTTAAAACAAATTAAAAAAACATAACCAACGAGGATATAAATGAATTTACTAAATAAAAAACATTACTTTTTATCTCAACCACATCAGCCATTTTTTATACTTGGAATTATAGAAGCTATAGTTGTAATGCTTATATTTTCACTTACATATAAAGGTATTATAACTTTAAGTATAGATAGTTTATATTTTCATATATATTCTTTGGTCTTTATAGTTTTTACAAATGTATTTACTGGATTTTTATTTACAACTTTTCCAAGATTTTGTCAAGATAATGTTATAGAAAAAAACTATTATATCAATCTTTTTTATCTAAATGTTGTTGGTTCATTACTTTTTTTGATTGGTTCTTTTATATCTCATATAGTTTTAACTATTGGTATATTTGGATTATTTTTATCGCATATATTTATAATTAAAAAATTACATACAATTTATAAAAATGGTAATGCTATAGATAAAAAAGATGCTTTTTGGATTTTAACAGCTCATTACTTTGGTCTTTTTGGACATCTGCTGTTTTTAGGTATATCGTTAAATAGTTATATCCATTTAGATATATATCTATTAAAAATAGCTACTAATATATCTTTTTATATGTACTTAATCTTCTTAGCATTTAGTGTCGCTCAAAGAATGGTACCATTTTTTTCCCATTCATTCGCTCAAGAAAACACAAATTTTATAAAGATAGTTTTTACACTTTTCATACTAAAAACATTGTTTAGTAGTTTTGATATAAAAATAGCTGAGATTATTGTAGATGTATCACTAGCCATTTATATATTTATAGAGTTTAAAAGATGGGAATTAAAACCATTTCAGTCACCATCTATACTTTGGGTATTACATCTTTCACTATTTTGGTTACCAACAGCATTTTTAATCTCAGCTATCACTCTAGTTGGTGAATTATTTTTAGATACATCATTTTACTACTTAAATATACATCTTTTAGCGATTGGTTTTTTAACAACTATACTTATAGGTTTTGGAACGAGAGTAACACTTGGTCATTCAGGACAACCACCTATGGCAAATAGCATAACAACAAAACTATTTTTCTTCATACAAATCATTGTGCTTCTTAGAGCATTATACAGTTTAAATATAGCTTTTGGATGGGGTGCTAACTTTTTGTTTGATATAACTTTTAGTGCTTGGTTATTACTGTTTTTAATCTGGAGTGGTATATATGGGAAAGTTTTGGTTTTTGGTTCTAAGATATAAACCAAGCCTAGATTAAGAGGCAAAAAGCTAAAATTCATTA
>CAZSWW010000004.1:7697-18854 GCA_964611265.1 uncultured Sulfurimonas sp.
ATTAATTATAATTTTAAGGATTTTTTTTGTTGAACCTTCCAAATCTCTTAGCATCTGTGCGAATACTAATCGCACCATTGATGTTTTGGATAATCTTAAACCCTGACTTTTTTACAGATAATGGCTTCCATACAACTTGGAACTACTACTTTGCATCCCTACTTTTTGTACTTGCTTCTGCTACTGATTTTTTTGATGGTTACATAGCTAGACAATGGAACCAAATGACTATGCTTGGGGCTATACTTGACCCACTTGCAGACAAGATGCTAACTCTAGCTGCATTTTTAGGACTTATGATGATAGGTGAGGCTTCAGCATGGGCTATATATATCATTATAGTTCGTGAACTTTTTATAACTGGTCTTCGTACTGTCGCAGTTAGTGAGGGTATAAGTGTAAAAGCTTCTTGGGCTGGTAAAATTAAAACTGTTGCTCAAATGATAGCGATAGGTTTTTTACTTATGCATTGGCCTTTTGGCAATGAACTTCTTTGGATAGCAGTAGCACTTACTGTTTATAGCGGTTTAGAATATCTTTGGGGATTTAAAAATGCCCTAATTAAGGAGAAAAAAATATGAGTATGTTAGTTTCACTTCTAGTTCTCTCAGCCCTAATCTTTTTTCATGAATTAGGTCATTATCTTGCTGCTCGTTTGATGGGCGTTAGAGTTGATGTTTTTAGCATCGGTTTTGGAAAAAAACTTTTTTCATTTTATAAGTTTAACACTCAGTGGAGTATATCAGCTATACCACTAGGTGGTTATGTAAAGATGAAAGGTCAAGATGATGCAGACCCAAGTAAAAAAAATTATGATGCAGATAGTTATACAGTAAAAACACCTATACAAAGGATTTTTATACTTTTAGCTGGACCATTAGCAAACTTTGTTATAGCTTTTTTTATCTACTTTATTATAGCTATAGGCTCTCCAAATGTGTTGTCCCCAGTTATTGGTCAAGTTGTAGAAAACTCACCAGCCTATGAAGCTGGATTAAAAACTAATGATAATATACTCTCTATAAATGGTATAAAAACAGATACTTGGGAAGAGATGGCAAAAATCATCTCAGCAAGTGATGGAACATTAAACATCAAAATAAAAAGAGATAATTTTATAGAGTTTAAAACACTAACACCAAAAGTGTCTGAAACGAAAAATATGTTTAATGAAACAGTTAAACGAAAGATGATAGGTATAGGTTCAGCTGGAGTTACACACCCTCTAAAACTAGATGCTATACAAACTATAAGCTATGCTGTAGATAAAACTATATTTGCTTCAACTATGATATTTAAAGGTTTACAAAAACTTGTTGTTGGAGATGTTCCTGCTTCTGAACTTGGTGGAGTTATAAGTATAGTTAAAGTCACATCAGATGCAGCAGAAGCTGGTTGGATGAGTGTGTTGTTCTTTGCAGCACTTATATCTGTAAACTTAGGTGTTTTAAACCTACTACCTATACCAGCACTTGATGGTGGGCATATTATGTTTAATCTATATGAATTAATCTTTAAACAACCAGCAAGTGAAGCGATAGTTATAAAATTAACTATCGCTGGATGGGTAGTGTTGTTTTCACTTATGGGACTTGGTCTTTACAACGATATAAATCGATTAGTTGGTTGATAAAAATTTATCAACCAAAATCCTACTGAAAAAGTCTTATAGGGTTTATATGATACGATTTTTGAGTAACTTCAAAAATCAATTCATCATCAATTCTTCCGATAATAGAACCCTTTCTTATCTTTTTACCTTTTCTTATACTTGGTGCTATTTGTGATAAATTTGCATATATGGTATGAAGACCATTTGAGTGCTGGATAATAACCATGTTATTTAATACAGCTGTTTTATCTGCATATATAACTTTACCATTAAAAACAGTTTTAACTTTTTGTTTTGCTTTCTTTGCTTTTAAAGATATAGACTCATTAAACACTTTTATACCATAGATAGGGTCAGTATATGTTCCATACTTTTTTGTTATGGTATATGGAGTAAATGGGGCTATTGTTTTTTTACCTATATATCTTCGTGTTTTAACCCTTTGGTACGAACTACCATGCTTTTTTACTTTTGGCAAATTATTAACAGATAGTATTTTAGTAGAATCAAAAGCTTTATCTCTCATAGCTCGTTCTTTTTCTTTTTTTATCTCATCTATTTTAATAATATTTAATTTAGCTAAAGTCTTTTTTAATGCATCTTGCTTATTAAGAAGTTGTTTCAACTCTTGCTTATATTTAGACTTAGCTAATTCAAGTTTTTTCAAAGATTTTTTATTTTTATTTTGAGCCAAAAGTAAATCTTTTCTCTTTTTATCCATACTTGATATAGCCATTTCTAAATTACTCGCTTTATATGCTAAGTTATCCATCTCTTTAGAGTTAGAAAAAAACTGTTGATTTAACATATTTGCTTTTTTAGTTGAAGTTTCTAGCATCTTTTGTAATACTTCAAATTCTATAAGAGATTCAACATCTACAGCATAATCTTCTGCAAGAATTACAGATAAAGAAACATTTTTAGCAACTACAAATACTAACTCTTGCTCAACTGCATTTTGTTTATTTGTTAAAGCATCTTGACTTTTTTTCAGTTTTTTCAGTTGTGCTATATTTTTCTTATAGTTTTTTTCCTTATTTCTCAACTCTTGTTTTAAATCTGTTAAATACTTTTGCTGTTTTAAAATCAACTGTTTTTGCTTTAATATAGCTTTAGCATTTGATGCCATTTTTTTATTTACAGATGAATATGATTGAGAATAATTTTCTATCTTTTTGTTAGTCTTAACAATTTTCTTATCAATTGTACTAGAATAAACTAATATAAAAGAGGATAAAATAATAAATAATAATCTCAAATCTTAAACCTCTTCTTTATGACCTAAAACAATCATAGAAGCTAAAAATACAGATAAAGAGATAGCTGTAAATAACAATACTAAAGAATCATTTATTTGGTCAAATATAACAACACTAACACCTATATCTGAAAGTTTAGCAAGTATATAAGAATCTTGAGATAAGTATGTAAATAGTATAAAAACTATAAAAGTAGCAACTATAGCATCTGTGATAGCAAGTCTAAATAAAACTGCCGAACGAAGCCAAACAGGAGCTCCAAACAATCCCATAATACTCATTCTCTCACTATGTTGATATTGCCAGATACGAAGTTCTTTAAATATCAATAAAGTAGTTACAACAATGATAGTTATAGCAAATATACTGATAACATTTTTAAAAAGAAGTAACATTTTATATGTTGTATCATGATTACGAGAAAAATCTTCAACTTTTGTAATGCCATTATTTGCAAGTAGATTTTTTGTTAATATTTTTACCTCTTGAGGAGTTGGAAATCTTTTTAGATGTAGTTTATAAAACTTAGGAAGTGTAACTTTTAACAGTTCTATATTTTTTACATCCATTGTTTTGTTAAGTCTTTTTATAACTCCATCAGGTTCAAGTTCTTCAACCTCAGATATAAGTGCATCAAAACTCATCAAATCCTCATTTGAAATACTTTTTTGACTAACAGCTATTACGGAGTATTGATTTGCTAGATTTTGTTTATAAGCATCTATAGATCTATCTACAACTATAAAAATCTGCATAGAAAAGAGGATGCTTAAAAGTGCAATAACTAAAGAAAAATGATTTTTAATTGATTTCATGGATACCACCATATTCTATTCTAAGATGTTTATACTCTATATTTAGACTCTCAGGTATATGGTGAGTTACTACAATAACAGTAGTTTTTAGTTGTGTATTTGCACCCTCTAAAAGATTCCAAATAAGACCTGATGAATAGTCATCAAGGTTACCAGTAGGCTCATCAGCAAGTATAAGTATAGGGTTATGTGCTAATGCTCTAGCCATAGCAGCCCGTTGCTGTTCACCACCACTTAACTCTGGTGGATATTTATCTGACTGATGTTTTAGTCTTACATGTTTTAAAAGTGAATCAACTTGGTTTTGACTTACGGCTTTATCGTAACCATTTATAAGAAGTGGTAGGGATATATTTTTTTCTATTGTCCACTCTTTTATAAGTTTATAATCTTGAAAAACTATCCCTATATGTCTTCTTAAAAAGTTTAGTTTTGATTTTGAAACACCATTTAACTCCACTCCACCCACAAGTAACCTACCCTCTTTTGGCTTTAATGCCCCAAAAAGAGATTTAAGTAGAGTTGATTTTCCAGAACCACTAGCACCAGTTATAAAAACAAAATCTCCACTATTTATGGAGAAACTTGCTTTATTGATAATAGTTTCATCACCAGAATAACCAAGCGATAAATTATCAGAGATAATTACTTTATCCATTTAAAATTTCCTCTAAATATTTGTGTGCATTTAGATTACTTCTTGATTTTAAAGGGTTTTGAGGGTAATAATATGTTTCTTCTTGATTCAATACAATATAAAGATGCTCAGGTCTATCAAAACTACCCATAGATACACGGATAAGCATACCATTTTCTTGAGTATATACCCTTTCAAAATGTATAAAACCACCATTAAATTTTTTAGTTTGGTTATGCAGTTGTGCTATTTTGTCATTATCGATGTTATTTATATTAAACTCAAAATCACCAACCAATTTAACATCATCTGACAACTCTTCATTTGTCATAGTAACATCATAGATGTTTTTTTCCATCTTTTTCCATCTATCTTCATACTTTGAACTTATAGCTATATCTTTGTTTTTGTTTATCTGTAAAACAGTTTTATGAAAACCTATAAAAGTTTCATAAGAGTAAGCATAGTAGTTTTCACTATCTGTACGAAGTTCAAGTGTACCACCAACTTTTAGAACTCTTCTTGACTCTTCTATAAATGAAGTTGATATAACTCTACGATGTGGTTTTTTGTCCCATGGTACAGGAAAATGTACAAATATCTTACCAACTATATTTGATGGAACTAACTCTAAAAATAGTCTTGCATCATAATCAAGAAGAAACAAATTATCTAGTTTTTGTATAGTTATCTGTTTTAAAACTTGTTCTATGGATGGACGATGTATCTCAATACCTATAAATAAAATATTTGGATTATTTATAGCTTGATGCAAAAGATGCCTACCAGAACCAAAACCTACTTCTATATTTACCTCTTTATCCATCGGAAAGCTATCAGAAAAATACTCAATCTTTTTTAAAGCATTTACATCTTCTAAATGTATATTTTGCTTACCCTCAGGAACATTAGAAGATAAGATATTTAGTTTAGCAACAGATGCATAACTAAGTAAAGCACGATGCACATTATATATAGAAGCTGGTCGTGTTAGCTTATCTGTCTTTAACAATGTCTTGTCATTATCTTCTCTTACAAGTAAAAAAAACTTATCATCTTCAACTGTTACAGAGATGAGTTTTTCCTCTTTATGATTTATATTTGAGCATATAAAATTAAAAGAGATACCATCATCACTAACTGCAGGAAACGAAATCTCTTTAAATTTTTCTATATGTAAATGTGGCATTAAATCTCACTTAAATCTATATTTTCAATAGGTACTATAACTTCTTTATTTGGAAGTTTTCTTTCCTCTTTTACTTCAACTTTTTCATAAGTTTGAGCTTGCTCATCTTTTTGTTCAATAACTTCTAGTGGAATATCAGGAGCACCCTCTAGTTCTATAAGTTTTGGGGTTTTAATCTCAACTTCTAAACTTGGTTTTGATTTCAGACCATTTTCATCAACAGATATAATTTGATAATGATATGTCACTTCTGACTCTAAATTTGCATCTGTAAAAGATGTTGCTGTAATATCAGTAAACTCATCTTCAAATGTATCGAGCCAACCTTTTTTATATTTTTTAATTATATTGTAAGTTTTTGCTCGACCCTCCATCTCTTTCCATGCTAACTCTATCTTACCGTTTATAAACTTGGCTTTAGTTATAGCTGGTGCTTGTGGTATAGCAAGAGTTGAACCTTGTAAAGCTATCTCTTGATGAAGACTTTCTAGTCCATCTTTATCAACCACACTTACCTTATAGAAGTATTGTTTTCCATCTTCACCTATATCATCAATATAGTGATTATTTTGCAATGTAGCTATAAGGTCTAAACTACCCTCAGCAGATGGTGATCTATATAAATTATAAACACTAAAATCTTTAGTATTTGATTTTTCCCAATTTAATTCTATAACTTTTGGTAAATTATTAGTTACTGTTAAATTCATAATACTTTTTGGTAAAGGTTTAGTTATAACTCGAACCTCTTTACTTGGTTTAGAGATTATACCATCATAAGTTTCAACTTTTACACGGTAATTATAAATATAATTATTTTCTAAATTAGTATCAATATACTCAGCATTAAGTCTACCATCTATCTTAGCTATCTGCTTCCACTCATCTTTTTCTAATGTTTTTCTCTCAACAATATAAGCTACAACTTTTAAATTTGTATGTGGTCTCCATATAATCTTTGCAGTTTGAGGCATACCCTCTACACTATGTATCCATGATACAGAATCCAAAACTGGTAAAGTATTTACTGAAAATATATCACTAGGAACTGATTCATGTTTTTCACTAAAAGTTTTAAAATAGTATTTATAATTATGTCCAGGTTCTACATTTGTATCTACATAATGTGTCGAAAAACGGTTGTCTATAGTATCGTAATGTTCACTACCTAAAGATTCATCATTATTCATTTTATAAACATATACACCCTTAACTCTAGGGTCCATTATATTTTTATACTCAAATGCTATAGTTTTCATATCTGTAAATATACCATTCTTTGTTAATTCAATCTTTTGAAGTGTAGTATCTATCAGCTCCTCTTGAGCTGAAGATTTACCATCTGATGACACATTTCTATCTGAACTAGGTGTTAATGAATTAGATGGTACACAACCACTAAATAGTATCAGTGAAGCTGTGTAAAATATTGCTAGTTGTGATAACTTCATTTATAGTCTCCATATTAAATTTTTTATCTATGTATGTTTTCATAGTATCATCAAAATTTGCTTTGAAAAAAAGCTTTTCTTTAGAAGTTGGATGTATGAAATATATTATGTATGCATGAAGCAAAATTCGTTCCGACTTCTCTTGTTTAGGGGTCTGTGCATAGATATGATCACCTATAATATGCCGATTTATATCTTCTAAATGTACACGAATCTGATGTGTTCTACCTGTAAAAAGTTTACAAGCTATTAGTTGATTTTTCTCATCATTACTAAATGCTAAAGATTTAAACATTGTTTTTGCATTTTTACCACTATCTAAACAAGCCATTTTAAGTCTATTATGATTTGATCTTTTTATAGCCTTATCTATGGTAGTAATATCATCTTTTAGAGGTGGATTAACAACTGCTAAATAGTATCGTCCCATACTTTTATCTTGAAGTTGTTGAGATAAAAATTCATGTGCATCATTGTTTTTTGCTATAACCATAGTACCACTTGTACCTTTATCTAAACGGTGAACGATTCCATGTCTCTCTTCACCACTTATAGTAGAAAGTCTAATACCTTTATGTTTTAACCAATCTACTAAAGTAGCCTCTTTTACACTTGGTGCAGGATGCACTGTAACACCACTTGGTTTATTTATAACAAGTAAATCATCATCTTCATAAAGAATCTCTACATCAAAATCAACTTCTAATGCTTTATTTACTTTTGCTTCTGGAAATTCAACTTTTATAGTTTGTCCAACTTTAAGTTTTACACCTGGACGAGATACTAACTTATTGTCAACATATACACATTTTTGTTTAATCAAATTTGCAACTTGAGAACGAGTATGTCCTACTTGAATAGATAAAATTTTATCTAATCTATCTTCTATTTCACAAATATAGTTTTTTGTTTCTCTCATTTATACCCTTTTATGCTAAAATCCTAAAAAAATAGGGAGTTTTGTATGTGGAGATTTGATAAGCGTATTTTAACACAATTTGATTTCATTTCTATTATTTTAATCATTCCTCTTGTAATAACATCAAATTGGCTGATTAATGAAGCTGTTCCTGCTCTTGCTCAAAAACAGATAGCTTATGTTGGAGTTGCTACTTTAACTTTTATATTTGTATTCTTTTTACCTATTAGACGGATGAGTTGGTTAATACCCATAATTTATTGGGTAAATATATGCCTACTCTTAGCTGTTGAATTTTTTGGTCATGCAAGACTTGGAGCGCAAAGATGGATAGAAATACCTTTTATTAATGCTACTATACAACCATCAGAATTTGTTAAACCTGCACTTATACTAATGCTTGCATATCTCATCAAAAAAAATCCACCACCTAGAGATGGTTATGGATTAAAAGATTTTTTAACTATTAGTTTTTATATATTATTACCATTTATTCTAATTGCGAAAGAACCTGACTTAGGAACAGCTTTGGTACTTTTACTTATAGGCTATGGAGTATTGTTCTTTATAGGGGTGTATTGGAAAATATGGGCTGTTATAATTACAACAATTTTATTAGCATCTCCTCTTGCTTATAAATTTGCTTTACATGATTACCAAAAAATTAGAATAAATGACTTTTTAAGTGAAAAACCATCTTATCATGTTCAACAATCTATTATCGCCATAGGTTCTGGTGGTTTAACAGGTAAAGATAAAGAGGAAGCTACTCAAACTCAAATGAAATTCTTACCCATAGCTACAAGTGATTTTATATTTGCTTTCCTAGTTGAGAGAAGTGGTTTTTTAGGTGCATCAGGTATTATACTAATATATATAATGTTAATTTTACATCTTTTAAGTTTAAGTGCCTTTAACAAAGACTACTATATAAAAGTGGTAAGTGTCGCTATATCTTTTATGATCTTTATATATATGGGGGTCAATATATCTATGACCATAGGCTATGCACCAGTAGTTGGTGTACCACTACCAATGTTTAGTTATGGTGGTAGTAGCTTCTTAAATTTTATGATATTATTTGCAATTATGCAAAACCTTATTACATTTAGATATAAAGATATGTATGATGGAAGAGGAACTAAAAGTTTTGTTTAGAACTAAACTTTTTTAGCTCCGCATAATATTCTTTTATTACCTTTATCGTTTGCATGAACAACTTTGTATTTATTATTTTCTAAATCTTTATACAAGTCACCTTCAACTTTAAAGGTAATTGTTTGTGATACAAGCTTAGTATAATCAACATTATCATCTATAAAATAAAATCCTATACCTTTTTCATTACTATCAAACAGATATGCTTCTACATTTTCGTTATAAAGTTTAATATACAGTTTAATCGGTGGAGAGATAATACTTCTAGTTATATTTCTTTGATTTAGAACTGCCTGAAATCCATCACTTAAAGCTTTTAAATCTGTACTTTCATTCATAATATCAACAACAGATTCACCAAACATTTTTGAATTTTCCAATGTTACAGTTGAGTACCCATCTATTTTATCTAAACCTGTAATAACTTGATTTAATTGACCTATCTGAGTATTAAATATTTCTTGAAAACTATCTATTGATAAAACTGTAGTCTTCAAAGTATCATCAATAGAATCAAAATTTTTCTCAAGTAAATCTGATTTTTCTCTTAATTCACTAAATATATCTTTAGTTAATTCAGCATCTTTTGTAACTTCACTGATACTTTGCTCTATAGAACTTATCACACCTTTAATCTCAACAGCACTTTTTTGTGATTTTTCTGCTAATTTTCTAACTTCATCTGCTACAACAGCAAAACCACGTCCATGTTCACCAGCTCTTGCTGCTTCAATAGCTGCATTTAATGCTAGTAAATTTGTTTGGTCTGATATATCAGATATAGTAGTAATTGCTGTTGCAACTTCTGCTGATAATTGTCCTAGTTCATTAATAGATTCTATTGTAATAGCTAAAGACTCATATACTTTATCTAAACTTTGCATATTAGAGTTAAGAGTATCTTTACCAGAGTTTACACTTTCCATAGAGTTTTGAGAATCATGCTTTAAATCTTCCATCGTAACCAATAGTTTTTCATTAGAATCACTAACCGTACTTACGGATTCTAATGATTTTTGAACAACAACATTTTGCTCTTGAACTAACTTAGAATTATCTAGCACTTTTACAGAAGCGTATGAAGCATTAAAAGTTATCTCTTTAGATTTATGAACTACATTTTGAATAATAGGCTGAAGTGAATCTGCTGTTTTTTTAAGATGCCTAACTATCCTGTCAAATTCATTTTTAGATGAGCCTTTAGATGTCAATTCATATTTTAGTTCATCATCTAAAACAAAATTACCATTTTCTATTTTAAAAATGATTGCTAGAACCCTATTTACTCTTTTTGATATCTCAAAATAGAAAAATATTTGGATTACTATCAAAACAAGAAATATATTTAAAAACCAATTTAGAGCCATAATAAAAATATTATTATCTAAAACTTCATGATAATCTATAAGATCTATTTTAATATCTTCAACAGCTATAACATCCCCTGTTGTCCAAGTTGGATGACAACTTTTACATCTTTCCTCTGCTTTAATAGGTCTTGCTAAAAGATAAAAATCTTTTTCATTATCAAAAACAAATTTTTCTTTTTGTTTAACATCTCTGTTATTGGAAAAATACTCAATAAGATCTTTTTCATACGAAGTAGCCCTATTTCTTTCAAGCATTGGACTATTTGAAGCTTGTTTAAAAAAAACTTTTCCATCTGATATATCTGTAAATCGTTTAAAAACTTCATTTTGGATAACTTGAGGAACTTCTTGTGATTTTCCAGCAAAAGCAATATCAGAATTTTCCCCACCAAAAAACTTTTCATTTCTACTTTCTAGCAATACATCAGCAAAGTTAAGTATAGACTCGGCCTTAGTTCTAAGATTATTATTATATTGAATTTTATTTTCATCATATAACTTCAAATAAGCAGCAGTCGTTACAAGCATTAAAGTAAGGAAAATTAAAAAAGAGAAAGCCGTACTGATTTTAAAGCGTCTAAGAGTTTTTAACATTGGTTAAATTACCTTTTTTATTATATAGAATATTATATAAGTTATAGGTTTAAAGTTTATTTAAAGTAGGTGTAAATTTGTTTTTTATGATTTTTTAGAAATGGTGGGCACTACTGGACTCGAACCAGTGACATCTACCTTGTAAGGGTAGCG
>CAZSWW010000005.1:0-18774 GCA_964611265.1 uncultured Sulfurimonas sp.
GATTTATCTTTAGAGTTGGAAGAAAATACTGATGAATTAACTTTAGAAGATGATATAGAGGGCAAGATTGAAGATGCTGTTGCTGGATTAAGTGAAGAAGATTTATCAACTGAACTAGATGAAGATGATCTATCTAGTATGGCGATAAGTGGCTTGGATTCATTAACAAGTAATGATATTAAAAAAGCAGTTGGGGAAGAGGTTGTTGAAGAAATCATTGAAGAAGAACCTACTCAGATTGAAGAAGAGATAGAAGATGAACCTGAAGAAGTAGAAGAAAAAGTTGTTGAAGATGAAATCGTTAAAGATACTCAACCTCAGAACAAAGGTGTTGAAGCATTAAAAACACTTTTAACAGCACTTAGTGATAAAGATGTTGTAGCTGCATTAGATGGTATGAAAATAAATATCAATATAACTTTAGGTGATAATTAATGTATAAAAATAATGGTGTAGTTTTAGTGCTTTCAGGTCCAAGTGGTGCTGGGAAAAGTTCTCTAATAAAAGAGATATCAGATGATATAGGTGAGTATCACTTTTCTATATCTACTACGACTCGTGCTCCTAGAGGTACAGAAGTTAATGGTGTAGATTATTATTTTGTAAGTGAAGAGGAGTTTAAAAAAGATATAGAAGATGAATATTTCTTAGAGTATGCTTTAGTTCATGGTAATTACTATGGTACATCTATAAAACCTGTTAAAAAAGCTTTGACTGATGGTAAACTTGTTATTTTCGATATAGATGTTCAAGGTAATGTAGCTATAAAAAATAGACTAGGTGATATTACTACATCTGTTTTTATAACTCCTCCTACATTGTTAGAGTTAGAAAAGCGTTTAGTAAACCGTTCTACTGACACTAGAGAAGTTATAGATAAAAGACTTATAATGGCTAAAAGAGAGATTCAAAGAATATCTGAATATGATTTTATCGTTGTTAATGATGATTTAAAATTAGCTTCTGAAGTGTTAAAACAGATAGCTAAAACAGCAAGATTAAAAATACCAACTGATAGAATAAATGATTTTGTGAATAAATGGGAAAATATAGACTAATACTTATATATAAAGTATTTTAATAAGAGTTTTTACAGCATTTGGTAGATATACTTATGCAATTAATTTAAATAAAAGGAACGACATGGGAATGCCTGGTGGACAAGAATTATTAATAATATTAGCGATAGTTATATTACTATTTGGTGCTAAAAAGATACCTGAACTAGCTAAAGGGCTTGGTAAGGGAATTAAAAACTTTAAAAGTGAGATGAAAGAGACAGATACTGAAGTAGCATCTGCTGAAACACCTAAAAAAGTAGAAAGTAGTGAAGAAACAGTAACTACAGAAGCTACTAAAACTACTACACAAGCATAAGCATTGAAACAACGAGTATCGACGCTATTGCGTGAGACATTAGGTCGTGAGGTTGTTTTAGAAAAACCTCGTGACCGTTCTTTTGGTCATTTTGCTACACCTATAGCTTTTTCTTTAGCCAAAGAGCTTAGAAAATCTCCTATGGTTATAGCCCAAGAGTTAGCAACATCTTTTAATGAATCAGAATTTTTTTCTAGTGTTGAATCTGTAAAAGGTTACTTAAACTTCCGTTTAAGTGAAAATTTCTTAAGTGAGTATGCAGATTGGGCTTTAGCAAATGCAGATGATTTTGCTAAAGGTGAAAAAAATGAAAAAATTCTTTTAGAGTTTGTTAGTGCAAATCCTACTGGACCACTTCATATTGGTCATGCTCGTGGAGCAGTTTATGGAGATACACTTTATAAACTTGCAAAGCATCTAGGGTATGATATAACTGCTGAGTATTATGTAAATGATGCAGGTAATCAGATAGATTTACTGGGTCTTTCTATACAGCTTTATGGTCAAGAAAATATCTTAAAACAAGCCGTTGAATATCCTGAGAGTTACTATCGTGGCGAGTATCTTGAAGCACTTGCTAATGATGCAGTTGAAAAATTTGGTAAAGATATTTTAACTGATACAACTCGTCAAAAAGAGTTAGCTATGTGGGCTAAAGATGGTGTTATGGAGATAATAACTAAATCATTAGCCGACATGAATATTCACTTTGATACTTTTGTAAATGAGTCTTCACTTTACTCTGAGTGGGATAGAGTGATGGCTAAGATGGGTGATGGTGTTTATGAAAAAGATGGCAAGATGTGGATTGCTTCTGAGAAAAAAGGTGATGAAAAAGATAGAGTTGTTGTTCGTGAAGATGGACGACCAACCTACCTTGCTGGTGATATAGTTTATCATAATCAGAAGTTTGAAAGAGGGTATGACCACTACATCAACATCTGGGGTGCTGACCATCATGGTTATATACCTCGTGTAAATGCAGCTATTGAGTTTTTGGGTTATGATAGTTCTAAACTTGAAACTTTACTTTCTCAAATGGTTTCACTACTAAAAGATGGTGAACCATACAAGATGAGTAAAAGAGCTGGTAATGTAATACTTATGAGTGATATAGTTGAGGAGATAGGTTCAGATGCACTTAGATTTATATTTGCTTCTAAAAAAAGTGATACTGCTTTAGAATTTGATTTAGCTGAATTTAAAAAGCAAGATAGTTCAAACCCTATTTTTTATATACAATATGCTCATGCTAGGATAAATACACTTTTAGCTAAAAGTTCTTTATCAAAAGATGAGATTATGTCTGCTAGTTTAAAAGGTTTAGGAGATAGTGCTGATTCTCTTTTATTTGATGCACTTTTATTACCTGAAGTTGTTGAGGATGCATTTAACTCTCGTCAAGTTCAAAAATTGCCTGATTATTTAAAAGCATTAGCTGCTTCACTTCATAAGTTTTACTATGATTGTAGAATTATTGGAACAGATGATGAAGCAAAACTATTAAAACTTTTTGTAGTTGTGGCTTTATCTATAAAAACTGGTTTATCTTTGATGGGAATCGAAGCAAAAGATCACATGTCTAAAGAGGATGATGAGTAATACTCATCCCTCTTAAACTCAAATTATACACTCCCTTTTTCCTTTTTAAATCAAATTTATTATTTTATACTCCAAATTAAGAAGTTTATTAGTGTAGTTTATGTTACTATTACTTGAAAACGAAATCTATTTATGGAAAAAATTTATGAGTATTAAAATAAGAAAAGCAGAAGCTAAAGATGCTAAATTTTTAGCAGAGATGATATTACAAAGTACAAGAGCTGGTAAGAAAAGTGGTATTTTTGATATGATTTTTGAAACTACTAATGATGAAGAAATTTTAAAAAAGTTAGAAGCTTTAACTTGTACAGAAGCAAAAAATCACTGTCATTACAATAACTTCTTAATTGCAGAACTAGACAATACTAGTGTTGGTACATTATGTAGTTATGAACCTAGGATAGCAACACATAAGGTTTTTATGGATGCATTAAATGAAGTTGGTTGTGCTGATACTCTTGATGAAAATTTAAAAGTTATTTATGAATGTGATTTTGAACTTAACAATAGAACTTTAATGTTTGATTTTATGGAAGAGAAAAAAGGTTTTATAGATGTAGGTGTTTTAAAAGCACTTATGCAAAAATCTTTATTAACAGCAAGGTTAAAAGGTTATAGAATAGCTCAAACAGTTGTTGAGATAGGTTCTATGGACAATATACTGTTTTATAAAAAACTTGGATTTCACAAAGTTAGAGAGATAGAGTGTGAATCTTATAAAGAACATTTTGGAAGAGCTGGTTTAGTTCTTTTAGCTACTGAATTTTAATGAAACATCTTGTATTTAGTTTTAATGATAAAGTTGCTATATCTAAAGCTGTAAAAGAGTATAAAACAGATAGATATAATTCAGCTTTACTACAAATTTTTTCATCTGAAACAGATAAAAAAAAACTTAAAAAGATTATAGCTAAGTTTGGAAAAAAGTTTCCAAATGCTATAGTCATAGGAGCAACAACAGCTGGTGAGATTTTAAATGCTAAGATGTATGACAACTCAACTGTTATAAGTCTGTCCTTATTTAAGTTTACTAAAATCAAAGCTAAATACACTGAAAATATAGACAAAAAATCTGGAGTAAAGTTATCATCAAAAATATGTTCTAAACATACAAAAGCAACTATAATCTTGAGTGAAGGGTTACATGGTGATGATTATGAGGGTTTTATAGATGGTTTTAAAGAAGAAAATCCAGATATTATAGTCTCTGGTGGACTAGCTGGAGATAATTTTAAATTACAAAAAACATATATTTTTTTAAATGATATTGTTTATAGTAAAGGTTCAGTGGCTGTATCTTTTTCATCAAAAAAACTATATGCAGATAATAGATATAATTTAAACTGGACACCAATAGGTAAAGAGTTTACTATAACAAAATCAAATAGAAATATTGTTCATACTATAGATGATAAAAATGCTGTTGATATATTTAAAAAATATTTAGGTAAACAAATATTTGATTTTGATTCAAAAAATCTCCCTGATTTTCAATTTTTATATAAAGAGGGTTTAACAACTGTAGCTAGAACACCTATGGTAAAAGATGGTAGTTCCATAATTTTTGCAGGACCATTAAAAGAGGGTCAAAAAGTTCAGTTTGGTTTTTCAAATGCTTCATCTGTAATATCTGGTTCTAATTTGATTAAAAATATAATCAATAAAAATCCAGCCGATGCTGTCTATATATTTTCATGTATAGCAAGAAAAACACTTTTAGGAGATAGTTTAGAAGATGAATTTAAATATTTTCAGTCTATCTCTCCAACGGCTGGATTTTTTACTTATGGTGAATACTATAGCACAAGTGCAAATAATGCTTTGTTAAATTGTACAACTACAATTTTGATTTTATCAGAATCAAAAAAAAGAAAAAAAAGAAAAAAAGAAGATAAAATAACTCATAATTTGGATGATGTTACTTTTAATGCTTTAACACATTTTGTTGAACAAACTTCCCATGAACTAAATGCTAATGTAAAATTACTAAATCAATACAAAGAAGCTGTCGATGCCTCTCTTTTAGTATCAAAAACAGATATAAATGGTGTTATCAACTTTGTAAATGATAATTTTTGTAAAGTTAGTGGTTATACTAGAGATGAACTTATTGGTCAAAACCATAATATAGTTAGAGATGGTAGAGTATCTGATTTTGTATTTAAAAAGATGTGGACAACTATAAAAGATGGTAGGATTTGGAAAGGTCAATTTCCAAATAGAACTAAAAACAATAGTGTTTACTATGTTCATGCAACAATAATGCCAACATACAATGAAAACAATGAGATAGATGGTTATATAGCAGTTAGACAAGATATAACTAAACAAGTGATAGCTAAAAATAGAATTAAAGAGAAAGAAAAACTTATTAAAGCGATATTTGATAATCAAGAAAATATAGTTATTTTGACATCAAAAAACAATGGTATGATTAGTGCAAATAAGACTTTATATGAGTATTTTGACTATGCTAATTTTGATGATTTTAAAAATAATCATGAGTGTATATGTGAATTGTTTTTAGATGAAGAGGGTTATATCCATCCAGATAAAGATGTGGATTGGTTAGATATGTGTTCTAAAGATAATAAAGTAGATTATAAAGCTAAGATGGTAGCTAAAGATTCTAAAACATATATTTTTGCTCTTAAAGTAAATAAAATCAATAATGAATATATTATAAATTTATCAAATATTACAAATTTAGAAAATGCTTTACAAAAAGCTTATTTATCTGAAAAAGCTAAGTCTACATTTTTAGCTAATATGTCTCATGAGATTAGAACACCACTAAACGGTATATTGGGTTTTACTGATTTACTTATGGGTAAAGATTTGGATAAGGAAAATAAAAAATATATAGATATTATCCATAATAGTGGAAAAAGTTTGTTAAATATTGTAAATGATATTTTAGATTTTTCAAAAATCGAAAATGGGGAGTTGTCTTTATATGAAACAGATTCTAATCTTTTTATAGATATGGAGTCGGTTGTATCAACATTTGCTTCTGTAGCGAAATCTAAAAAAATAGATTATTGTATATATATAGATACCAATATACCTAAAAAGCTTATTTGCGATGCTCAACGGATAAAACAGGTTGTAAGTAATCTTATAAGTAATGCTATAAAATTTACTCCAGAACATGGTAGTGTAGGGGTTCAGATATTGCTAAAAGATATAGTAGATAATTTAGCTACTATAGAGTTTAGTGTTCAAGATACAGGTATAGGTATATCTAAAGATAAAACAGAATCTATTTTTGATGCATTTTCTCAAGCTGATAACTCTATTAGTAGAGAGTTTGGTGGTACAGGGTTGGGACTTTCTATAAGTAGCAAATATATCGAGATGATGAATGATAAACTAATTGTTACAAGTACAGAGGGTAAAGGTAGTGAATTTTCCTTTAAACTTAAACTACCTATCACAGATATTAGATGTAGTTTAGATGATAATTTTGATTTTAAAGATAAAACTATAGCTATTTTAGATTCTAGTGAAAATGTAGTTTATAAAACTAATGAAGTTGTAAAAAATTATTTAAACCGTTGGAAATGCAAATATAAGATAATAAATTCATTGTATTTACTAGATGAAAATGTAGATATCTTGATAATATATTCTCAACTTTTTGATATAGATACTTGTAAAAACTCTTTAAAAGAATTTCCTAATTTAAATATAATTTATGTTGAAGGTGGAGATGAAAGGTTTGAATGTACTCATGAAAGATTTCATTTTCTTTCTCAACCTATGACTGGTTCATCCTTGTTTGATATGTTTCTTTCTCTTTTATATGATGATAAAAACTTATCAGAAGTAAGAACTAAAAAATCACAAGAGCAGTTTTATGGAGATATCTTAATAGCTGAAGATAACACAACTAATCAAATGCTGATAGAGATAATGTTACAAGAAAGAGGGTTAAACTATACTATCGTAAATAATGGTCAAAAAGCTGTAGATGAGGCACTAAAAAAAGAGTATGATTTGATTTTTATGGATATTAATATGCCTATTATGGATGGGGTTACTGCAACCAAGCAACTAAGAAAGTCAAACTATACTAAACCCATAGTATCATTATCTGCTAATGTTATAAAATCAGATATACAAAGTTATAAAGAAGCAGGTATGAATGATTCTCTTGCTAAACCCATAGATACTAAAGATTTCAATAATATACTTCGTAAGTATGTTAAAACCAAAAAAGATGAAGAAACTATAGATTTTGATGTAGTAGATGTAAAACTATTAGCAGATGCTATATCTATAGATAATATAGAAATTATTAAAAAACTTTTAGTAAGTTTTTCAGAATCTGCTAGAGAGATTATCAAAAGATTAGAAGATAAAGATTTAGATGATAAAATGCTTCACAATATTAAAGGTATATCTGGTAATTTACGATTTAATAAACTTTTTGCATTATCTAAAAAACTGGAGTCTGAAGTGTTAGATTGGGATAGTTCTCAACATATAGAAAATAAGGCTTTGATTGTAGCTCATTTGGAAAATATTGTTAAAAATATATTACTTAATAAATAAGTGAGCTTCATTGGTTCTACTTCCAATGTTGTTTTGTAACTTTTTATATATATAAGATAATGTTTCATCACCTTTTATATTTAATGCTACATTTGAGAAGTTGATAGTTTGTTTTAACTCTTTGTTTTTTGAAAAATTATTAGATAGTTTTATGCTTAATTCCTTAATCGTTTTTTTATCATAATCTTTTAAAATCACTCCAAAACTAGCTCCATATAATCTTGATGTAATAGTCTTTTTTGGCATTATATCGACTAAAAGTTTTGCAAAAAATCTTAAAACTTTATTTGCTTTATCATAACCATATAGTTGATTTATCTTTTCAAAATTATTTAGTTTTAGATAATATACCCAACAACTTTTGTTACTTGTTAGATATGCTTTTACTTGTGAATCAAAATATAAAGCATTGTGAACTTTAGTTAAATGGTCTGTTATACTTAGTTGTGCTAGTTTATTTTGTTTATGTTTTATCTCTAAAAGATAAGACATATTTTGTAGATGAGTTTTAACTCTTGCTTTTAGTTCAACCCCATTAAAAGGTTTACTAATATAGTCTGCTCCACCAATCTCAAATGCACGAGAGATAAACTTTATATCTGTTTGAGCTGTTAAAAATATGATTGGTATATCTTTTGTTTTAGCATCTGACTTTAGCATCTCGCAAACTTTAAAACCATCAACTTTAGGCATATTTATATCTAAAAGTATTAAACTTATCTCTTTTTTATCAACAGATTCTAAGGCAGCTTGAGCATTTAATGCAAAAGAGATTTGATAACATTCCTCTTTTAGGTAAGCTGCTGCTAAATCAATATTTAATTTTTCATCATCGACTATTAAAATATTAAATTTATTATTTGTTTCCATTAATTTCCTAAAACATTATTTATAGAGTATTTCATATCATCATCTAAGTTATCCATAGATTTTAACATCCATCTTAAGTAACCGGCATCATTAGTCGCAACATCTTCTAAGCTTTTACCTTTATGTTTTCCAAATCTAAAAGTTTTTATTAGTATAGGTTTTTTTGTTAGTTCAACCATCTTTTCAACTGGATTTTCATCTGGGAACTTATCTTCAACAGCTTTTCTTAGTTTAGTTAAAAATAACTTTAGAACTAAAACATCACCAATAGCATCATGTGCTTTTACTTTTATACCTAAGGCATCAGCCTCTTTTTGTTCCTCTTTATATATACCCATCTTATATCTAAAATACTGAAGTCTATGAGCCTCTTCATCTTCAAATATATGTTTAGCTACTCTAAGTGTATCTATCACTTGCATTTGGCATTTAAAATCCTCTTTAGATAGCATATTTAAATCAAAAGGGGCATTATGTATGATGATATAGTTATCTTGTGTATTTAACTCTTGAAGTCTTTTAAAAGCAACAGTTTCTTGACATAAACTTTTACCATCAATCATCTCAGGAGTAATTCCATGAACTTCCATCGCTTGGATTTTTATAGGGGTTTCAGATGAGTTAAATTCATTATAAACTTCTATCTTTTTTCCACCAAGTACAATAAAACCAAGCTGTATGATTTTATCTTCATCATCTGTTCCTGTAGTTTCTGTATCTAGTATTATATATTTTGCCAAATTCTTACCTTTATAATGTTTTGTTATGTTTATAATTAACTTCAAATTTTTTAGAAGAGTTAGCTTTTATAGATATATCAAACACTATATATCTGCCTTTTATAACTCTATATTTTTTATATGTTTTAATTTTATAGACTTTATTTTGGTTAAATGGTATTAGAATTTCTAGCTTTTTATCTTTTGATGAACTATTTGTTATCTTATAAACTATATCTATATCGGAGTATGCTTTAGTATCTGTTCTTTGTTTTATCTGCTCTTTTACAGTTATATCAAAATTATTTCCAATTTCTATATCTAAAGGTATATTTTTTGGAGTGTGTTTTACTCTGTTTTCACCTAAAAATATAGTTTGATTATCTAGTTTTGAGTATATTCGTATAAGACCTTTAGGTAGTGCTTCATCAAGTTTATCAATATGTATATATTGCATCACTTTATGTTTTTTTTCTCCATAAAAATACAAAGGGTTTGACATCGTTGACTTATACTTTCTTTTTATATCTATATCATTTTTTGTTAAAAATTTAATTTGTGTTTTTTCATTGTTAGCTAGATTTACTTTAAATGGTATTTTATAAAGATGATAGCCCTCATAAGATAGTTGTTTTACCTCTAAATTATTGCTCATTGTTTTTAGATTTCTACTACTTTGGTATAGCATCATTGGTTTTGCTTCTTGTTTTATATCACCAGCTAATACAAAAAGATTAGTTTGTTTGAAATCTTTTCCAGAACGATTATCTATGTTTAACCATCCAGTTATATCTGCTTTATCATTTTTAAGATTTAAAATATACTTAGATGTAAAACCAATATCTTTTATAAGGTAATCTATCTCCATAAAACTATCTATATCTTTTGTGGCTTGTATATTCCATATCAAAGATGGTTTTGTGATAAATTTATTTGGAATTTTAGTAAAGATAATTTCATTACTATCGATTGAAATAATCTGCTTTTTTTCTGTTTTAACTAAGCAAGAATCATTTTGGCAAGATAGTAAAATAGCTTTTTTATCTTTTATAAAAATTTCTTTATTTGTAAAGGCTTGAAGTAATTTACTTTTTGTGAGTTTGTTAAATCTGTATTGTTGAGAATATATAGTTACAAAATCTGGTAGTTCAATATGTACAGAATCACTGATAATGCTAGATGCTACATTAGAGTATAAAATCTTTTTATTGCTTTTTTTAATATGGATAAAACTTTTTTCATGTACCAATGCAATGTTGTCATAAACAATAAGTGAATTATTATTTGGTTCAGTGTTATCTGAACCAAATAAAATAGAGGTTAAAAAAAATACAAAATATAGTTTTAGCATAAAAAATCCTTATATATTGATATTATACCAAACCCAATTAAAAACTAAAGCTTTGTTTTTTAAATACTTTAAATTCAGTTGCAACTTTTTCATTTTCTAAATCTAGTTTTTTAACTGCTTTTGGATTTACTAAGTACCATCCAAGAACTACATCTACTTTATCACCTTTTAAAAGTTTAAATGGGTATTTTATACTTCTTTTTTCATTTGCTTTTATCATAGTGTTTTTGATAACTTTATCAGCTACCCATGGCATCGCTGGTTTTTTGTCTTTACCTAAAACTCTTACAAAAACTTTTGGTTTCATTTTTGTAGTTTTATCACCTCTTGTGATGCTAACTTTTAAAACAGCTACTCTTAAAGGGTGTAGTAAAAGGGCATGTGAAGTTTGGTTATCAATATTTACTATAAAGTCATCTATCTCTCGAAGTAAAGATATATTTACATACTGAGTAAGCATATCTGAGTGGAAATGGCTTCCTGCAAAACCGTGAAATGCGTGTTTTTTAGTTTGGTTAAGGTTAGAAACACTACCAACAACTTTTGGCATATGACAACTTACACAGTTTGCTCCATCCATCTCATTATCAATATTTGTAGAGCATACATTTAGTTTATGTTTATTCATCTTATGAGAGTGACAACCTATACATACATTTCCATTCTTCATATGTTCATTTCCCTCAGTAACTATATCATGATATGGAGATTTTATATGTTCTTTAAGTGTACCAAAGTATTTTTTTTCTTCTGTTGTCATAATATTTGTGTTTGATTTTTTATGAAGTTCTATACTTTTTATACGGTGACAGTAAGCACAACTAACACCTGTTTGATGTGTTTCATTTTCTTTTAGAGGTAGTGCTTTTTTACCTTTTCCTAACATACTATCAAGGTTATCTGCTGTTGGTGTATGACATTTACCACATACATATTGGTTAGCTTTTTTGTTTTTAGGATGTCTATCCCATATAGCTTTATGGATAGGGTCTTTTTGTGGAGTTGTATTCATGTGCATCGAAGTATGATATTCATCATATATCTTTGGATGACACTCTTTGCAGTCTGAACTAGGAGCAAACTTGTGAACACCATCATTGGCAAAGATGGAGATTGTTAGAGAGATAAAAAAGATGATTTTAGTCATAATTTAGCCTTTATATATTTTTGCTAATTATAACTAAAATAACTTATGCAAATATTACTTTCTAATCGTCATCAAATCTAGCTTCCTCTTCTAACATTCTATCCATCTGTTCAAATAGTTCAGAGGAAGCTTTTTCCATAACTATAAAGTTATCTAAAATTCTAGCATGGTTTTGAGATACACCATGCTCTTTTACTACATCAAAAGTATCTAGCACTCTATCATGAACAGTTCTATGTGGTGCTAATATATCTGCATAACTTTTAGAATGTCCAAACTGTTTTTTTGCATCACTTTCATACCATTGACCAAATCTACAAGTTTGATGAGTATTAAACTCTTTATATTCCTCTTGTTCTACATGTTTAAATGCATCTGATTTAAATAGTATATGATCCATTTTTGCTAAAACAACAAAGTTTTTATTTTTCATATATCTACTAGATGCTAAAACTGATTTAGCATTTACACTAAACTTTTCTATAGCATTGTTTAATGTATCTACGCTATCTACAGACTCTTGAGCAATTCTACTTAATTCTGTTGAATTTTCAAGCATACCGTTTGATTCTTGTTGTAGAGTTGAGATAGAGATACTAATCTCACTTGTAGCTTTTTGTGTTCTCTCAGCAAGTTTACGAACTTCATCAGCAACAACAGCAAATCCACGACCATGTTCACCTGCACGAGCAGCCTCAATAGCAGCATTTAGTGCGAGTAAGTTTGTTTGGTCAGCTATATCTTTGATAAGGTCAACAACAGATGTGATCTCTGAAGTTCTTGAAGAAACATTATGAACAGTTTCATCATTTTGTACGATGATTTCTGATAGCTTATCAAAGTTTTCATTCATAGCTTCAACTATAGTTGTATTTGAATTAGCAAGACTAGCACTATCTTTGGCTTCTATAGCTAGAGCAGTTAAACTTGTGTTGTTCTCACTAATCTGACCTTGGATAATTTCAAAGTTTTCTATAAAGCCTTTACCAGATTTTGAAAGTTCATTTATAAATCTTTCTTTTTCTTGAACTTTATATTCGGCTTCCATTGCATCAATACTTCTATTGATAAGTTTAGCAGTATTTTTAAAAGTAGAGTTTAATCCAGTTGTATTAATTCTTCTAAAATATTTATTTTTACCAGCATAATCAATAGCAGTGTTAATCTCTCTCATATAACTTTCAAGTTGATCAAATAAGTCGTTGATATTATGTGCTAGTTCACTAATCTCACCACCAGCATTATCTTGATGTCTTCTGTTCTCAAAGTTACCATTTTTTGCTTCAGTGATAATTTTAGTTGTTCTTTTTATACTATCTGTTGTTATATGAATTTGTCTATAAGCATATACTGCTATGATAATATTTAAAATATTAAATGCAAAATTAACAGGATGAAATTCAAAAAATATAGATGAAACAACAATCCCTAAAACGATAACTCCAATATGAGCATAATTTGAATAATGTAATTTAGATAGAGAGGATAAATTCGTCATATTGCATTCCTTTTTCTTTTAATAAATTGTTTAAAATCTCTTGACTAGCACCCATTCCACCAGTTCTCTCAGCAGATAAAAGTTTTTTATATAATGGTTCTATAATACTTATAGATTCTTTTTTTGGTGCACGACGCGCTGAGTGATAACCAACTACAGAACCATTTAGATAAGATGGTGTTACATTTGCCATAACCCAATAGTATGAACCATCTGCACATAAGTTTTTTACATAAGCATTAATTTCAGTGTTTGCTTTTAATGTTTCCCAAAGTAATTTAAAAATAATTTTTGGCATATCAGGATGTCTTATTATATTGTGAGGTTTCCCCATAAGTTCCTCTTCAGATAAACCAATAATATTTATAAATGCTTGATTAGCATAAGTGATGATGCCTTTTAAGTTAGTTTTTGTAACTAAAAGTTCATCCTCATTAAATCTTTTTTCATTGTTTTTTGGAGTTGCGTACAATTTTTACCCCTCTTTTATAAAGTTTTTCTAGCTTTTGTTTAGCTATTTTACATTAATTTTAATTAATTATATCTGATAATTTTTGTATTAATAAATTTTTTGATAGAATATATACTATTAAAAAGGTGATTTGATGAAAATAGCAAAAAATATAACAGAATTGATAGGCAATACACCCCTTGTGAGGTTATCTTATGCTTCAGATATTAGTGGTGCTACTATTTTAGGTAAATGTGAATTTATGAATCCAACAAGTTCAGTAAAAGATCGTATAGGTTTCAATATGATAGATTCAGCAATGAAATCAGGTAAAATTACATCTGATACTACTATAATAGAACCAACAAGTGGAAATACTGGCATAGCATTGGCATCTCAATGTGCAGCACTTGGATTAAAGTTAGTTCTTACTATGCCTGAATCTATGAGTATGGAAAGAAGAAGTTTACTAAAGTTTTTGGGTGCTGAACTTGTTTTAACTCCAGCTGAAAAAGGGATGCAAGGTGCATTGGCAAAAGCTGAAGAACTTCATATTTTAACGCATAATTCAATCATTTTACAACAGTTTGATAATCCAGCAAATCCAGAGATACATGAGTTTACAACAGCAAAAGAGATTTTAAATGACACCGAAGCAAATGTTGATGCTTTTGTATCATCAGTTGGTACAGGTGGAACTCTAACGGGAACTGCTAGAGGTTTAAAAAAAGAGATTAAAAAAATTAAGGTTTTTGCAGTTGAACCTGAAGCTTCAGCCATACTTTCTGGTGAAGAAGCAGGAGCACATAAGATACAAGGTATAGGTGCAAATTTTATACCAAGTATATTGGATAGAGAGATTTATAATGAAGTTATAAAAGTTAGCAATGAAAATGCCATAGAGATGGCAAGAAGACTTGCTAAAAATGAGGGTTTATTAGTTGGTATATCTTCTGGTGCAAATGTATATGCTGCTATGCAAGTAGCTTCAAGACCAGAGTTTAAAGGTAAAACTATCGTTACCATACTTTGTGATACTGGTGATAGATACCTAAGTACAGAACTTGTCAACTAAAGAAAAGTTTTTAGAAACTATAAAAGCATTGGATGGAGAGTTATTTAATCTTGATTACCATGAAAAAAGAAGTGGTATAAAAAATATAGCTTCATATCTTTGTCCACCATCTAAGGGTTTATATAGATGTAGATTAGTTTATAATATCAATCATATTGATGTAACTTATCATCTATATAAAAAACGGAAAATTAAAACTTTAAAGTTAGTTTATGATGATGCTATCTCTTATGTAAAAAAATCAACAGATAGAAAAGAGATAGATAAGTTGTTTAGTTTAAGAGATAATTGTGATGATATAGTGATAGTAAAAAATGGTTTTATAACCGATACAAGTATAGCCAATATCGCTTTATTTAAAAATGACATTTGGTACACTCCAAAATCACCATTATTAAAAGGTATAACACGGCAAAGATTTATAGACAATGGTTTGTTAAAAGAGTTAGATATAAAAGTATCAGAGATAAAAACTTTTTCAAAAATAGCACTTTTGAATGCTATGATAGATTTTGATATAATTACAGATAAAAAGATAGAGGAAATTATAAAATGTTAGAAAATATAATATATGATAAAAAATTTGCCACATTGATGCAAAACAACATTCAAGATTTAATAATCTATATGTTTGAAGAGGAGCAAAATTTTGGCATACTTTGTAAGATAGAAGATGTTAGTTTTGAACCAGTTTTACCACCAGAGATTCATTCTGAATTTCGTGCTATGACACTTTTCTTTTTAGCTGGTTATACATTTGAAACAGCTAGAATAGTTGATGATAGTATCATATTTGAAGCTGGTTTTGGAAGTGAAAATATAGGTTCTATAGTAACTGTTCCATTACTTAGTATAATGCAAATTATCATAGATGAAACACCAATCTTGATAAACCTAGCAACTTATACAAAACTAGAACAAGTTAATCATGAGATTAAAAAAAGTGATGAAAAGGGAGTTGAAAATTCGATGGCTTCATTTTTATCAAACCCTGAAAATGCAAAGTTTTTAAAGAAGTAAAAAAGAGAGAAAATCTCTTTTTTATCAAACTTTGTTTATAGCAAGTAGGTAGTTTATAACATTATCTACAAATACATCGTGTTTTTTATCTTTTAGATAAGCTATATAGAATTTTCTTTGAATTTTATGGTTTTTAATTCTAGCTTCAAAAAGTTTTCCATCTTTTATATCGTCTTGAATTACATAGCGACTCATAATCGATACTAAAGGTCTTTTCGTATTTTTATCAGAGTGTAAGATAGATTCTTTAATAGCTGTAGGGCTAGATAAAATCCCTAAAACATTAAACTCTTTACATTGAACACCAATCTCATTAAACACTTCAGTAGTTATCCTTCTTGTATGAGAATCTTCATCTCTACATAACCAGTCAAAATCATTTAAGTCATCTGGACCTAATTGTTTTTTTATAGGTTGATTTGAAAAAAGCACTAACTCATCTTCAACCCACTCTCTATATATAATAGAGTCTCTAAATACTGGAGATTCTATAAGTGCAATATCTATTTTTTTATCTTCTAGTTGGTCTATAACTTCAGTTGATAACCCAACATTTATATAAACATCATTGTTGATTCGTTTTTTAATCTCGCTTAAATGGCTAGGAAGTATATAGTTTCCTATAGCATTTGAAGAACCAACTACAAATGTAAAGTCTTTGTTAATAATTTTTAATAAATCTTTTTCAGAGTTTTCTATCGCTTTTTCAAGTCTCTTTGCAATGCGAAAAAGGTCTTCACCCTCTTTAGTTAGAATGATACCGTTCTTTTTTCTTTCAACTATCCTAGTATCAAGATAATCTTCCATATATTTTATCTGTTGTGTAACAGCAGGTTGAGAGATGCCAAGTTTTGCCGATGCACGGGAGAAACTTTTCTCTTTAATAACCATCAAAAATGTTTGTAATTTTGCAAAATCTTTTAACATTATAATTCCTATAAGTAATATTGATAATAAAATTATAACTCATAATTATAATTATTACAAGAGTTTTATGATATTTATCAAATTTTTAGTATTTTAGCTATAATATAAGCACTTTAAATTTGGTTGGAATCATTAATAATGGAAAAAATATTTGCAAACTTAAACAAGAGTCAAAAAGAAGCTGTTGAACGAACTGAAGGACCTGTTTTGATCTTAGCGGGTGCTGGTAGTGGTAAAACTACAACTATTGTATCAAGATTAGCATATTTACTTGATGGTTTAGGTATACCTGCCTCAAATACTTTAACTTTAACTTTTACAAATAAAGCTGCAAAAGAGATGCGAGAGAGATCTCTGTCTATGATAAAATCAAATACATACCCACCACTTTTATGTACATTTCATAAGTTTGGATTATTGTTTTTAAAGTTTAATATCCATCTTTTAAATAGAAAAAACAACTTTGTAGTTATAGATACAGATGATAAAAAAAGAATCATAAAAAAGATAAATTCAGAGATAGCAACACCATTAGTAGCTAGTGAGATTTCAAGATATAAAAATTCACTACTCTCTCCAGATGATGCCTATAAACAAGCAGAATCATATAACTACCAACAGATTGCAAAGGTGTATGAAGAGTATGAAGAGTATCTAAATGAAAATAATCTTGTAGATTTTGATGATCTAATCTCTTTGACATATAAGCTTTTAGATGAAAATCCAGATTTAGCAAAACAGACATCACAAAAATACCAGTACATCATGGTAGATGAGTATCAAGATACAAATGAACTTCAACTAAAACTAATCCAAAAACTTTGTACAACACATAACAATATATGTGTTGTTGGTGATGATGACCAAAGTATATATGGTTGGAGAGGTGCTCATATACGAAATATTATGGAGTTTGATCAAGATTTTTTAGGGACAAGTGTGTTTAAACTTGAAGAAAATTACCGTTCTCGTGAACCAATCTTAAAAGTTGCAAACTCTCTTATAGAACATAACCGTTCAAGACTTGGAAAAAAACTTATCTCAACTCGTGGTAGTGGAGAAGATGTAGCTACTATAAACTCAAATGATGAAAATGAAGAAGCAAGAAAGATAGCTGTAAATATCAACAAACTTTTAAACTCAGGTGTAAGTGCTGAAGATATTGCTATCTTATATCGTGTAAATGTTTTAAGTCGTTCTATAGAAGAGGGGCTTAATCGTGCTGGAGTACCTTATAAACTTGTAGGTGGTTTGAGGTTTTATGATAGAGCAGAAATCAAAGACCTTATAAGCTATCTAAGGGTTATTACAAATGTTCATGATGACTTTTCACTAAAAAGAATTATAAATAAACCAAAAAGAGGTTTAGGAAAGGCATCTGTTGAGAAGATAGAGTTAGCATCATACGAAAAAGGGTTATCTTTATTTGAGTATATAAGAACTACTGATACAACCACTTTAGAAGCACTTGTAAGAAAGAAAAATACAGCCACTTTAAAAGAGTTTGTACAAAATATACAAAATGTAGCAAAAGAAGCCCAAGAATCAACTTATAACTTTATAGATACTTTAGAGGAAACTTTTAATCTTAAAAATATCTATAAAGGGCATCAAGATGAGGCTGATAAGATTTTAAATATGGATGAATTTTATGGACTTTTTAGAGATTTCATAAAAAATACACCTGAAGCATCTTTAGATGAGTTTTTAAATGAACTTACACTTCAAAGTGAACAAGACCAAGTTGAGGGTGAGAGCATCTATATGATGAGTATCCATGCTTCAAAAGGTTTAGAGTTTAAGCATGTTTTTGTTATAGGTATGGAAGAGGGCTTTTTACCACTTATAGGTGATGGAAGTGATTTAGAAGAGGAAAGAAGACTTGGTTATGTTGCATTTACAAGAGCCAAAGATACTCTAACTTTATCTCATGCTGGAAGTCGTTTCTACAAAGGTCGTAGAAGTGATTTAGATAAAAGTAGATTTTTTAATGAAGCTGGACTTTGTGCAGGTTCACTAAAGTTAGAAAAAAATATAGCCTTTAAAAAAGGTGATTTAGTTCGTCATAAAGTATTTGGAACGGGTCGCATCCTAGGTGTAAGCAAATCAGGAAGAGAGTTTAAACTAAGCATAAACTTTGCAGGTATGAAAAAAGATATACTTGCTTCTTTTATAGAGAA
>CAZSWW010000006.1:0-17884 GCA_964611265.1 uncultured Sulfurimonas sp.
CCTTTTTTAAGACCTTTTTCCATACCCTTCTCAAACCCATCTTCATCTGCCTTTAGCACAGCTAATCTTTGTATAGATATAAACTCTTTTCTTTTATGTTGAGCTTCTAATTCATCTTTGCTTAGGTTTGCTTCGTTTATGCTTTCTAGGGCTATTTTTATCTTTTCATTTAGGTTTTGAGGGATGTATTCTAAACTTCCTGCATTTTTTACGAAGTATATCCATTCATCTTTTATATTTTTTAGTTCATCTAGTGTTTGTTTAAATTTTGGTAGTTCTATAAACACTAACTCTATATCTCCACCATAGTCTATAAGTGTTTCTTTTTCTATAAGTTTAAATCTATTTATAGTTTTATCGCTATCTTTAAACATATTGAAATCTACAATACTAAGTGCTATTACTGGGTTTAGCAGATGGTAGTCTTCACTTTTGTTTAGTTGTATAGAGTAGTTTTTTGCTGCATTATATAAAACTCTTTTTTCAAACCCTTTATGGTTTAGCACTTGCATCTCTATGATAACTGTTGTGTTGTTATCTAGTGTTGCTTTTACATCTACAAAGGTATCTTTTACACCTTTTATCATAGGGATATTATAAGGGTCTGCTATGGTTAAATCTTTTATCTTTATGTTTGATTCGTTATAAAGTAGAGCATTTAAAAAGCTTATAAGTATATCTTTACTCTCTTTACTTCCAAATACTTTTTTAAAAGCATAGTCTGTTTTTACATCTAAAAATTGCATCTTGGTTTCCTTTTAGATTAGGTTTGTTTGATAAATTATATCAAACTTATTATTAATGTATATTCATTAACATAAACTTATAAAACATTGACTTTAAATTTAGATAATATTTTTGGTATAATTCACATAACATGACAAAATACAAAATAAATAAAAATTGCACAAACTTCAAAGATTTTTTACTAAACATAAAAAGTCACTTTGCATCAAACTCTAGCACAATCCATAAAGCAAGAAATGAACTAAAGATAATCAACTATGATGGTATAGATACAGTTGTAAAATCTTTCAAAGTTCCACATATACTAAACCAAGTGGTTTATTCATTTTTTCGTTCAACTAAAGCTAAAAAATCTTATGAATACTCTTTAAAGTTGGGAGATTTTACACCTCAGCCTATAGGTTACATAGAGTTTTACTCATCCTATTTACTTAAAGAAAGTTACTTCATAAGTGAAAAGTTTGATTATGATTTTACTATACGAGAACCATTACTTGATGATGATTTTAAAGATAAAGAGCAAATCTTAAAAGAGTTTGCAAAGTTTACACTAGAACTACATAACAACAACATCTTGCATCAAGACTACTCCCCTGGTAATATCTTGGTTAAAAAAGAAAACTCATCTTTTACTTTTAAAGTAGTAGATATAAATAGGATGAAGTTTCTTAAACTAGACATAGATGCAAGACTAAAAAACTTTGCAAAACTTTGGATGAAAGATGCTGACTTAACTATAGTTGCAAAAGAGTATGCAAAACTTTCAAATGAAGATAAACAAAGATGCATAGATAAAGCACTCAAGTATTCTAAAAACCATAAAAATAAAATCAATATGAAAAAAAGACTTAAAGGGATTGAAGTTGTTGATTAGTCTGATGTACCATCATGTAAATAGCGATAGATGCTCAAATGATTTGGAGATGTTAGATAAGCATTTAGAATATATCTCGCAAAATTTCACCTCAGTTTTTCCAACATTTGACAAACTACCAAAAAATCCCATCTGTTTAGTTTTTGATGATGGGTATTATGATTTTTATAAGTTTATATACCCACTTTTAAAAAGGTACAATCTCAAAGCACTTTTAGGTGTAGTTCCTAGTGTTACTTTAGATAAGTGTGATTTTGATGATAAAACAAGACTAAACATAGAACATAACCATCTTTTTGAGAACTATAAAAAAGGTACTTTTTGTACTTATGAAGAGTTAGCTACTATGCGAGATAGTGGGCTTGTGGAGATAGCATCTCACTCTTACTCACATACAAACTTAGTTGAAGATGATGTTGATTTGGAAAAAGAGTTAAAAAGTTCAAAAGAGATTTTAGAAAAAAAACTAAACATAAAAGTTGAAAGTTTTGTATTTCCATTTGGTAAGTATGATAAAAAAGTTTTAGATGAAACTAAAAAGCACTACAACTATGCTTTTAGAATTGGAAATGGCATCAACAAAGATTTTCACGGTATAGGTGGGACTATATACAGAATAGATGGTGATTTTTTAACCTCCCCTAGTGATATTTTTTCTTTTAAAAGTATGTTAAAATTTAGATTTAAATCATTTATAAAGAGTATAACTTGATAACAAATATCTCAGCAGTAGTTCTAGCAAAAAACAATAAAAACACCATAGAAAAAACACTAAAAAGTTTACAAGATTTTGATGATGTTGTGGTTTATGACAATGGCTCAACTGACTCTACTATGACCATAGCAAGAGGTTTTAAAAATGTAAACCTAGTAGAGGGTGAGTTTAAAGGTTTTGGGTGGAGCAAAAACAAAGCTGTTAGTTTTACCAAGTATGACTGGGTGATTATCATAGATAGCGATGAAGTGATAGATGCTAAACTTTTAGAGATTTTAAAAACAAAACAGCTAGATAAAAACAAAGTTTACCAACTAAACTTTAAAGCATTTTATAAAGATATACAAGTAAAATATTGTGGATGGAACAACCAAAAGATAAAAAGACTTTACAACAAAACCGTAACATCTTACAATATGAATGATGTTCATGAAGATATCATAAGTGATGGTTTTGAGATGGAGATTTTAGGTGGAAATGTAGAGCATTATAGTTACCATAGCATCTCTCAGTTTATCATAAAAGCTGACCACTACTCAACACTTTTTGCTAAAAACAATGTTGGTAAAAAAAATTCATCCCCTACAAAAGCCATCTTTAACGGCATCTACTCATTTGTAAAAACTTACTTCTTTAAAAGAGGTTTTTTAGATGGTTATGTTGGGCTTGTTATATCATTTTCACACATGGTTACAAACTTTTACAAGTATATAAAACTTTATGAGTTAAACAAAGAGTTAGATAGAAGATAACTCTTTTTTAACCTCTTCAAAAAGTTTAGCTTTTTCATCTATATCTGTTGGTATCATAAAATGTTGTTGTAACTTTTCATCTCCAATACTTTTCCATCTCTTAGCACTTGCAAAAAGTGTATCTGCAAAAAAAGTTATAGTTGGAGTTCCAACAAGTGATGCTAGATGGTAAGTGCCTGTTGAAGTTGAGATAAACATTTTAAAAGTGCTTATAAGTTTTGCAAACTCTACAAGTCCATCTGTTGAGAGATACAAAACAACTTCATCATCTTGAAATCTTTTTTTCATATCTTCTAAAAGATGCTTTTCATCCGGCCCAAAAGTTAAAATGACTTTGTTCTCTTTAGTATTTAAAACTTCACGGATTAAAATCTCATACTCATCTAAACTCCAGTTAGCATCACTACTACCACCAAAACCCACATGAAAGCATATATAATTTTTATACTTTTCATCTACATCTTTAAACTCTAAAAGTGGTTGTTTATATGTTAAATCTATATCAGGAAAAAGCTCTTTTGTTAGTTCTAAGTTATACTCAAACTCAGCCATTTTAACTTCACTTCTTCTTTGTTTAACACGATTTGTATAAAAAATCTGTGCTATTTTTGTAGCAGGGGCTATAGTTTTTGGTATCTTTGCTAAAAACTGTGCAAATGCTACTCTCGTGTTTGAAAACAATGTTATAGAAGCATCAACCTTTGCATCTTTAAAACTTCGAGATAGTTCAAAAACACTCTGTCCACTATCTACTATAACCTCATCTATAAAATCACAAGCTTTTGCTAAAGATTTATTTAGTGGTGCTACACATACTATAATCTTATTTTTGGGATTATGATTTTTCAAAGTATATATGGTTGGTAATGCAGTTATAAAGTCACCTAACTTATCTGTCCGAACTATTAAAATATTCATTTTTTTACTTTCATTTTTTATATTATATCTCTAGTAGATGCGATTTTTTTAAATCACTTATCATTTTTTTTGTTCTTATCTCTCTACCTTTTTTTACAAGATGAAAGTTAGAATCAAAATAATACTTTTTATCATACATATAATCATAAGGGTTACCGATATAAGGTACTCCTTTTTTTTCAATTATATTTTTAATATTTTTATAAAACCATTTTTCTTTTTTATCTGTAAAGTAGCTTTGATGTTTTAAAAGTGTACTTGGCATAAATATAAGTTTTACATCATTTGTTTTACACCATGCTATAAACTCATCTAAATATTTCCAAGATAATGAACTCTCTTTAAATTCAGCTCCATAATGTTCAGGATTTTTTGCAAAGTTATTATATACTTGGTTTTTCATCCATGCATTTTGGTATTTTTTATCTGTTTTTATTTGATCACCATTTTTATCTATATGATGAACTCCAAAAAGACCTCTTGAAACCTCTTTGCCACCTTCAGCTTTATAACCTCTGTAAACTCTATCAAAAGTTATATTCCAAACCATGTAAAACTGTTCTTTCAAAGTTAGATGCCAAAACATATCAAAATCTCGGCTAAATATAAAGTCTATCATCTGTTCATTTGGTTTTCCATCATAAACATACATAGGATACTCTAAAGGCATAATAACAACATCACCTTTTTTTATAACTTTTTTAGCTTTATACAGTGTGTATGGTAAAAGTACACCAGCATTTACACCAAAGTTTATAACTGGTATATGAAAAGCTTTACTTAGTTTTTTAGAATCACATCCAAAAAGAACATTTGAACCTGCTACGATAATCATCTTCTTTTTTTGGATGCTATTTGCGATTTTTGTTTTCTTTTTATAAGCATCATATACCCATTGTGAAGTTTTTGTTGGATTGGATGCTTGTAAAAGAACGATACTCACCCACACTATAAATAAGATTACAACAGTTATAAAAAATTGTATAAAAAACTTCATATCACTCTTTAAAAATTAAAATAAACAAATTTCATAGATGGTGTCTCAGCCATAAATTTTAAACTAACAAACATCAACAAACCTGTAATGTAACCATAGTAAGGTTTCATAGCAAAATCACTCTTTTTCAAATCAATAACTTGAGTAGAATTAGGCATAAACCAAACTATACAAGCAACTAAAATAAGCCAATAATTAAACCCTTTAAATCCATCTAAACTAAACAATGTTTTATATAGACCTAAAGCAGAGTGTAAATCTACACTAAAAAATAGTACCCAAAGTAAACTAACATATAAAAATGTAAAAATAACTTTAAAAATATTAGTCAGTCTATTTGAAACTATTTTAAAAATATTATACTTTTTAGTAATGTTTAATACTACTAAACCAAGTCCATGAAAAAAACCCCAAAGTAAAAAAGTAACTCCAGAACCATGCCAAATACCACCAATAACCATAGTGATAAGTAGTGCAAAAGTTTGCTTTTTTATTCCAAACCTATTTCCACCAAGTGGTATATATATATGTTCTTTTAAAAATGTACTAAGTGTTATATGCCAAGTTCTCCAAAACTCTATAAGGTTTATAGATTTATATGGGCTATTAAAGTTTATAGGTAGTACAACACCAAACATCAAAGCTAGTCCTATAGCCATAGAAGCATAACCACTAAAGTCAAAATATATCATAAAACTATAACTAAAAACATCACTCCATGAGTTGTAAGCATCAAGTGTTAAGTTATCTGCAATAACAACTTTACTAAATAGCCCTATAGAAAAAAGCATCATACCAGCAGATAGATAAGATGTGTTTGGTAAAAAACTTTGTTTTACTTTTATCTGTCCAACTAAATCATTAAAATGAACGATAGGACCAGCTATAAGTTGTGGAAAAAACAGAACAAAAAAACTGTACTCATAAAAGGTAAAATTTTTAATTTTATCTTTATAAACATCTACTAAAAAAGCTATCTGTTGAAAAGTAAAAAAAGATATAGCAAGAGGCAATACAAGATTTTCAATTGAACTATATTTATAGTAAGTAAGTGGAATAAGATTTATAAAAATACTAAACAAAAGGAATTTTAGATTTTTAAACTTTGTACTTAGTTGTTTAGCTATAAGAAAATTAAAAAGGATAGATGCCAATAACAATACAAGATGTTCTAAACTCCATTGCATATAAAAAACAATGGAAATTGTACTAAAAGCAATAAAAAATATTTTTTTATCTATCTTAATATATCTTGTAAAAACAAGATATATACCCAACAATGGAATTAAAAAATAAAATATAAAAGTATAACTGTTAAAAAGCATTTGTAATTATATTTTCAACTATCTGAGAAACCATTTTCCAGTCATGTTCTTCAACCCAAAGTTTTTGTTTTTGTGCTTTTGAGTATAGAAGTTTTTTATCTTTTAGTAAAACTTTTATAGTATCTGCCATATTTTCAACCTTATCACCATCTACAAAATGAACTATATCTTTTACATCATTAAATATAGGTTGTTTAGTACAAAGAACTGGTTTTAAAGTTGATATAGCATACCTTATAGCTCCACTTGCTGACTCATTTGTATGATGATATGGCATCACTAACAAATCTGCTTTATCTAGTAGTTTATATGACTCTTTATCATCTAAAAACTCACTATAAAATGTTACTTTTTTAGTTAAGTTTAACTCTTTAACTCTTTGTTTACATAAAGCTAGATAATCATTTGAGACTTTAGCAGGGTATAGTGCATTTACCAACATAAGTTTTATATGTTTAAACTCTTTTTCTACCATAGCAAAAGCATCTATTAACTCCAAGATCCCTTTATGTGGTAGTAAAAAACCATAAGATGCTATGTTTGTAACTTTATCTTTTTGTACTAGCTTTAGCCCTACTCTATTTTTAACACCGTGTGCTAGTAAACCTGTATTTAATAACCCCAAATCTTTTAAGAAGTTCAAATCATCTATGTTATGAACTAGAAGTTTATCTACTTTAAAAAGGGTATCTTTTATCAATGACAATGATGCTTCTAACCCCTCTATAGTAACATCTGCTACACTATGAAAAATGATGGTAATTTTAACATCATTTAGATGCAGTTGGTCTATAATCTCAGCTAAATTATCCATACTAAAAAATGCAAAATTAAAGTTTATAACTACACTTTTAAAACCACCCTCTAAGATATTTTTTATAAGTTCTAGGTTATCGTTATCGAACCTATCTCGCCAACATCTTACCACATCTTTTTCATACTTAGCATCTACTACTATTTCACTATAGTTTGCGAACTTTGTAACTTCTAACTGTGTGAAGTTGTTGATGATAAACTCTGAGTAGGTAGCTATACCACACTTAGTGTTATAGCTACTTACCCATGCTACTTTTTTAGTCGTTGTTTTTTTTGTGTAGTTATCTATAGCTTCGTATATATTTGTAGCTATCTGTTTTGATGAGTATTTTTCTAAAATCAACTCTTTTGCATTTGCTAGTTTCCCTTTTAAGACTTTATCATTTGAGTTTAGCATCTCTTTAACTTCTGTGATTTTTTCCACCATAGAGGTTATCTTTGGAACTGCCCAAAATGAGTTTATAAGGTTCATATGTGTATTTGCATACCTAAAATCAAAATCAACCAACCATGAGTTGTCATCTTTACAAAAATCTACTTGACCACTATAGTTTGTAGTTATAACTGGAAGTTCTAAAAGCATAGCTTCTGCCATTGGCAAACCAAAACCCTCACCATAACTAGGTGCTACTAAAACATCTGAGTTTTCATAAAGCCACTTTATCTGCTGTTGCGATATATCTTTGTTTATAAGCAAAATCTGCTTAGAGTTTTTTTCATATAAGGTTACATCTTGCTCATAAGTTTTTATAACTTTGTAGTTTAAGTTTTGTAGTTGATTTATAACATCATTATGTGGGTTTGGAAATGTTTTTATGATGAGTGACACTTCATCATTTTCATCTAGCCTCTCAAAAGATGCTAGAAGTACATCTATACCTTTTCTAGCAAATGCTGATGAGATATGAAGCATCTTAAAAGAGTTTGGTAACTCATAGCTTAGTGGTTTAGAAGATATTTTTAGTATATCTTCAACAACTAAACCAGTTGTAACTATAGGGACATATACACCATTTTCTTGCAAAAGATTTTTAACATAATCACTCATAGTAAAAACCATAGTTAGTTTTGTGTTAAACCACTCAACATACTGTTGTGGAAACTTTGACTCCTCCCAACCATAAGGTCCTATGATTTTATGGTAACCTCTCATAGCATTTGTTCTTGGTGGGTATAAATTTCTTATGGTTACATCTATGTTATCTAACTCTTTTAAGGCTAGAGTTTTTACACTTGCTTCAACTGCATCTAAGTTAGGTTCAAAATCACCCCCACCCTCTGTTGAGTATAGTTTTGCATCTAAAGCTTGTGCTATATCTTTGTTTACTATCGCTAGTGAGTAGGTAGAATCAAATGGACCCTCAACCTGAATATCTAGTTTTCTTTTAGTGGCTTCTATCTTTATCTTAGGTATATCTATATCTAAAGTATTTAAAAAAGTTATCAGTTTGTTTGTGGTGTTTTTTACTGAGAAACTATCTAACTTCATTTTCTGTTTTTTAACTAAATCTACTCTAAAATAGGGGTCTTTTTGAAGTTTTATAATCTCATCAGCTACAAATGATGGTGCTTTTTTCTCTAAAAGCCCCTCTTTTGGTATGGTAGTAGTTGTTCCACCAGCATTATATGCCAATACTGGTATATCATACTTCATAGCTTCAATAAGAGGCATTCCAAACCCCTCATGCTCACTTATAGATAGATATAAATCAGCTATATTATAGTAAGATACTAAATCTTCATCACTAACTTTCCCAGTTATAGTAACCTCAACAAGCATATCCATATTTTTAACATACTGTTGTAAAAACTCCATATATTTAGGTTCTGAAGCTCCACCAATTATATGAATTTTAAAGTTTTTAACACCTTTTCTCTTAAGTGCATAAGCCACATCTATTAGTTGATGCTGAACTTTATTTTGAACTACACGACCAACAAATATGATGTTATATATATCGTGGTATTTTTCTATAAGCTTTTGGTTTGGCTTATATTCTATCTGTTTATCTAAATCTAACAACAATGTTAAAGTAGTAACATTTTTATAGTTATAAGATTTCAACTCTTTACAATTATAATCAGAATCTCCAATAGAAGCTATAAAACAGTTAGATGAGTTTTTTAACTGCTCCCTACCTTGAATACATAAATCTTGGATATGTTTATTATTTTTAAAAAAGTGTGGTGGAGTTATATTATGATATACGATTACTTTTTTGTCTCTAAATTTCATTATTTTATCATGATAATTATGTCCAATAGAGTGATGATAAAACAACAACTGATTTGCATCTTCAATATATTCACTTATATGATGTATATTTTTTTTAAAATTTATATTTAAATCACCCCTTGATACATATATATTTGAGATAAATCCAAGCTTTTTAAGCATCTTTTGAACATATAAAATACCATTTGAAACACTATCACCCACTTCCATACTTGGAGTGAATTGATGAATAGTTTTAGTCATCTTTTTTATCTCTAATCTTTAGTTCTATTTTAGTATCGAAGATAAATTGATCAAGCCTTTGCTGAAAAGAATCTGATTGATATGAAATCTGCTGTGCAATATCTTTTTTTATAATATCATCGACTGATAAAAATCTATTTTCAATCATCTTTAAAATCTGTTCATTTTTAATCTGCATCTCTTTTTTATGTTGAATATTTTGCAGTTCCATCTCTTTTTTATATCTACGAGTTTCTAAACTAAGTTCTTCTATAATTCTTTGTAACTCAACAATAGCTTGTTGATGTTTGTAAACCCTATGCTTAGTATTATTTAGCCTTAAAATATTATAAGACCATCTTGATAACCAACCAACGAAAGGGATAGATTTTATCTTTTGTTTTAAAGAGTCTAATTTATCTTCAATATCTTCAGATTTTACATTTATAAGCTCAGGATCACCTAAAACATCTGATACTTTTTTATCTTTTATAATAACAAGTTTACTACTATATGGTGATGTTTTATCGTAAATATATTCATTGTTTAACATTAGATTAAAAGATATATCATATATACCCTCTTTTAATCCATGTGCTATTATTGGTATCTCTAACACATCTTCCTCATAAGATATATTTTCTATTTTTATATTACGGAGTGTTCTATAGCCACCATCTAAAAATAAAACTATAGCTAAACTAAGTTTTTTCTCTGAAGGGTTCAGTAATTTATAATTGACTCTTATTTTAACATCAGAAAAACTCTCTACAACTACAAAATATGGTATATTTGAAAGGTAAAATTCAACTTCATCTTTTTTAAATAATAATGTTTCATGAACCATATTATTTTTAGACAAGATATCTATATTTTCTTTATACATCATTTTAGATTTTAGATATGGTGCCAATTGATTTTGTTTTTTTTGTACTTTTTGCTCATAAGTGTCTGTTTCACTAAAAAAACCAGTATCATAAAGAGATTTATAATAGTTTTCAAATGAATACTCTTTTGGTAAAAACATTGTTTCCCAATCTGTTGGGGTAGCAGGCCAACTAAGTGTTTCAAAAACTTTTTTATTAAATAAACACGGATACAATGATATAGCATAATTAAAATATATACTCCATTCATCTATAGGAGATTTTAAACCAAGTTCAAAAAACTTATCTGAAACTTCTCTCAATATATCTTTATTTATGATTTGAGGAGCATGTGAAGAGTACATAAGCATCTCATAGTTTTCATCTGCCAACACTTTTTTCATATTTTTTTGACCAGCATCAAATTCACTATTTTGATAATGCCACTCTAGCATATGGTAAAAATAGTATGCATTATAACTTCCATCATCAGATATAAACTTATCTAAAGTTATCTTTTTTAAAGGTCTATTATCATCATCTAACATAATAAATTCATCTTTTAAAGATGCTATATTTAACAAAGAAACTCTTAAAAGCCAGTTTTTACTTACATGATCTCTTGCAGAAAAACCATCAGTATAAGAGCCTAAAATAGTATTTTCATCGATTATTTTTATAGGATACTTTGAAGATATAGTTTTAAAATCATCTACACATTTTGTAGATGTGACAACTATATATTCCTCCACAAAATCTACATTTTCATCTATTGTTTTTATTGTACCCTCAAGGTTATGTTTATCTATACTTATAAATACAAACTGTAAAGTTTTAAGATGGTTCTTTTTTAATTCAACAGATTTTTCATAGTTTACAAATATATCTGATATAGAGTTATAAAACTGATCCCAAGATGTTGTTTGAAAATTATTTTTTATATAAAGTTTTTTAGCTTCATATAACTCTTTATCTTCATAATAAAGAGATATTAAACTTTTTAATTCATTTAAAGAGTTATAAACAACATAATCAGCAAAATCTTTACCAACCTCGTACATAGAACTATTTTTAGATGTAATTGTGATATTATCATAACCTAATGACTCTGCTATAGGTAGACCATAACCCTCATATTTTGAAAGATATGTTACTAAAAAAGCATTTTCATAAAAACTTTTTAATGCATTATCATCTACATTACTTAACAAAAACAGTTGTTTATCTTTTAATTCATGGTTATTTATTTTTGATAATAACTCTTCATTTTTCCAACCTGCTTTACCGATAAAAACAAGATTTAAATCATCATACTTTTCTGCTAATGTTTCAAAGGCTTCTAAAACATCAGCTTGATTTTTTCTAGGTTCAACTGTACCAACAAATAAAATATATTTTTTAGCAAGTATAGATTTAAAAAAACTATCTTCAACTTCTGTTTTAGCATGTAAAAAATCAGAACCTAACCCTGTCACTCTAGTTGAAATATCTCTAGTAGTATTAAACTTACCCTTTGCATTTAAGAAATCTTTCTCTGATGAAAAAGAGTTAAAAAGAACTAAATCACTGTTATCATAGACTGATTGTAAAAATGGGATAAAGTTTGCTTTTGTTGTATCATGAACTATTTCAGGAAAAAGTATAGGTATAATATCGTGTATAAAGTTAAAGATAAGGAAACCATTTGACTTTAATGTTGGGTATATATAACTTCTCTTATAGATGATATTCCAAGTGGAATCAAGATCAAAAAATGCACTTGGAGTTTCTGGCTTAAAGTTTAAAATATCTATTTTTTCAGTTTTATTAAATTTAAAACTATCTATATTTTCTAAAAAAGTACCAATTTCACTATTATTTAAAATAAATGCTTTTCTATCTTTTTCATCAAAAGTTATCATCTTAAACTCAACAGTTGTACTTAAAGATGCTCTTTTTACAAACTCTTTTACAACCCTTTGAATACCGGTATTTGCTCTTGCAGATTCTAGTTGAGTTATATCAACATATATAGTCATATCTTAGCCCCTTGTTTTGCTTTTTCCTCTATCTCTTGCTTAATAGTATCTAAAAAATCACTTTTATATACTGGTTTTTTAGTAATGGTTGGAGAGTATGAACTATCTCTAATAGCAACAAGTTTTACTTTCAATGATGGGAAATATACAAAAATTTTATTTGCATATCTTCTAATAGTAAGATTATAAGATAGTTTAAAAAATATACTTTTTAAAATGTTTTTCATTAAATTATACCTTTGTGAAATTTATAGTTGGTTCTAATCTACATAAACCTATAAATAGGTTCTCTTTTGTACCATATATATTAAAATTTACTGCATTATCTAGCCAATGATAGCAAAGTTCTGTATGCCAGTCAGAAGTATGTAAAGCAGCCCCAAGTGTATATTTACCTGTACCTATATTTAGTTTCATAGAGTATGTACATAGATAAGTTTCATTCGCTTTTAATGACAACTTTTTGTTTTGATAAAATGTATTTGTTCCATATATATCTTGAGCATATTTGTCTCTTATATGGATACCAATAGTTAAATCTTCTGTATCTATTTTTGAAAATATCTCTAAAGTTATATCAACCTCATCACCTGTTTCAAAGTCTTCTAATGATTTTTTATCTTTATTTATAGTTATATTTTTGATCTCTATATCAAAAGTACCAAACGAGTTAGAATTTTGTTCATTTATCTTAAGTGAATCATCACTATCATTTAATTTAGCTATCAAGAAATTGTATCTATTTATAACCTCTTCTGGAGTACCCTTTTCTACTAACTTACCTTTGTTTAACATTACAAGTCTATCACAAAGTAATTTTAAAGAGTTCAAATCATGTGAAACATAGATAATCGACATATTCTGCTTTTTTCTTTGAGCTAAAGCCTTTGTACATTTTGCACCAAAATGTGCATCTCCCACAGATAATGCTTCATCTACTATAAGGATTTGTGGCTCAGAAAAAAGTGCTATAGAAAAAGCTAGTCGCATCTTCATACCAGACGAGTATGTTTTTATGGGTTCATCTATATAAGTACCTAGTTCACTAAACTCTATAATCTCTTTAGCTTTCTTACGACATTGCTCTTCTGTCATACCTATAAGAGTACCATTTAAAAAGATATTTTCATAACCACTTATTTCATTATTAAAACCAGTTCCAAGTTCCAACAAAGCTGTTACTCTACCATTTTTAACAATACTTCCAGATGTAGCATTAGTTACACCTGCTATAATCTTAAGTATAGTAGATTTACCTGCACCATTTGTACCGATAATCCCAAGTGTTTCACCCTCATATAGTTCAAAAGATATATCATCATTTGATATGAACTCTTTATGATATTTTTTTTTTGAAAAAATCTCTTTTAATCTATCAAAATTTGATTTATAGATTTTATAGATTTTAGTTATATTTTTAACTTCTAATATTTTTTTAGTATGCACAATTATACCTATACTAAATCATCTGGACTATAAATAGAACCATCATTAAATTTAAGATGCTCAACACCAATAAAACTAACAATAAATTGATCTGCTTGTAATGTATATAAATCAGCATCTACAAAAAAAGAAGTTATATCGTCTTTTTTTATATCTAAATAGATTGTATCATCTCCATCTCCAGCATCCACTTCATCAACTCCACCATGACCTAGATATATTTTATCATCTCCATCATAGGTTTTTATAATGTTATCTACCTCATTATCTGTTATAGTATCATCACCTAAACCTGTATATATATTTTCTATAACAACACCTTGTGCTATACCTAGGTTATTTATACCTGTATATAAGTTGTTGTCATTATAGAGATCTGTTATCTGTTCAGCTATCCACTCGTTATGTTCATCTTTTGCATTCTCTATCGCTATATCTTGATTCATTTTTATAACATCGTCTAGTGTATATTGGTCTGCACTATTTAAACTACCAGAATTTAGATCTATCGTACTGTTTCCTATTGTATCTCTTAGATCTATAGTATCTACTCCACCAGCATCCCAAATGGTTTGAATTTTATAGTCATCATATTTAATTTTATAAATATTATCTTCTGTATTTGTTGTATCATTGACACCATAAATAGCTTGTAAAGCTGAGATATCATAAAGTGAATAGAACTGAGGTTCTATCTCTTTATAATCTATAAAAATTTTCCTACTTGTAAATGTAAGAACAGGGATATAACTGTTAATTGTAGTATATGACATGATAGAATGATTTGTATCATCTAGTGCTAATGGCAACTTAGAATCACCTTCAAAAGGATGTTTTAGTCCAAGTGCATGACCAAGTTCATGAACTATAGTTGAATATCCAAATTCACCAGCTTTTAAACCGTAATTATCTGGTTCTGAATTAAATCCTGAACTCAAGAACATATCACCATCATAAACAAAATTTTGACCAGGATAAAATGAAAAACCAGCTGTATGTTCATCCATATCTACGATATTTAATTGTATCAACCCATCAGATGAGACCTCTTGAAAATCAATATCTATAAATTTTTCTAAATTATTAAATACATCTCTAGTCGCATCTTTTTGAGTATCACTCAACTCTTGCCAACCATTAACAAGAACTGTTCCTGTTTCGTTGTTATCTTTATATTCATAATACTCCGTAGGTATAGAAGAGTTAAAACTATATGTTATAGTATGTAAGGATTCATCCCATTTTGTTCCTGAATATAGTTGAGAGACACCATAAGTGTCAGTATCACTTAATGTAGATAAATTCATACTATTTGATAAAGTCTCAGATGATATGCTAGTCATAGCTTTTTCCACACTTATTTCATCCGATGATACATCACTTATAATCTCTTTTGCTAATTCAACATCTTCCAAACCAGCTTCTGCAAAACTAAGTCCAACTTTTGTTTTGTTATCCATTATAATTTTATCATCATCTAAAGCACCATTTATAAGGGCTTGAAGCATTAAACTCTGCGATATACGACCACTGTCTAGTTCATCTACCCAATAATCCAAACCTGCCTTTTCTGCATCTCTATCAAAAAGATTTTGGTATGCTAGTTGAACCAATTCTGATGAAGTTTTATCTTTTGTGTATATCTGCTGAGCTTCATCTGAATCAAAAAAACTTTTTGTAACATCTTCTATATCAGTAAAACCAGAATCATTTACCCAATAATCTAAACCACTTGTATCTGGGGCTCTGTTAAATGTTGCAACATAGATTTTTGCTACATCTTCTTTAGTGAAAGACATTTATATAATATCCTTTATTGTTGAAATCATTTTTTTATACAAGTATCCAGCTATCAACAAAGTTGTAAAAGTCAAACTTATCACAATAAATAAAGAGTTAAATGATGGAACTTTAGAATAAAGAAAAATATTTTGATAAATCTCTATAAAATAATAAATAGGATTAAAAACTAAAAGTAATGGATACTCTTTTTCAACCATCTCTTTCATATAAATAATAGGTGTCATCCAAAACCATAACTGGATAACGATAGGAACAATCACTTTTAAATCTCTTATAAAAGGTGTAAATAAAGAGATAATAACACCCAATGAAAAAGCAAATAAAACTTGTAAAAAAAGTATCGGTAAAAGATATAAAAACACCCAACTTATAGGATAGTTAATAATAAGTAAAAAAATAATTGCTAATAAATAAGAAAATAAAAGGATAAAAAATTCCGTAATAACCATACTCAATTGGAAAGTATACATAGGAACATTTATCTTTTTAATAAAATCTTTTTTCTCATCAAAAGAGATGCTTAACCTCGTGATGATAGTAGTAAATGTAGTCCATGCCAATATACCTGGGATAAGATATATACTATAAGCATAGCTACTATCAACTATACTTAATTTCATCTTCATAAAATTTGAAAATATAACTGTATATATAATAATCATGACAATAGGATGGATTAAAAACCATAATTGACCAAGAGCAGTACCAACATACTTCTCTTTAAAGTCCCTTTTGGCAAATGAAAAAGCTAATAAAATGTTATGTTTCATACAATTATTATAGTATAAAGTAGCTTTAAGGCTGTTAAAATAACTCTCTGCTAAAATTTTGTAATGAGTTTACAAAACATAAATTACAACAAAATATTTTATTATTCTATGCCATTGTTTGCATTTATACTACCTCTCTCACGAGCAGGTATAAGTTTTTTTGTTATAACATTGCCCATACTTTGGTTTATCGAAGGTGACCTTAAAAGAAAGTTTAAGCAGATAAAATCTAGCAAACTTTTAGTAGCTATATCTGCATATCTTCTCTTTAGCATCATATCTGCTTTATGGTCTAGTAATATTGAACAAACTTTAAATGTACTAAGGTTAAACAGCTATTGGTTACTACTGTTTGTTATAGCAACAAAGGTCAAGAGAGAACAAATCGGAACTATCATCAGCTCTTTTTTGGCTGGTATGTTTGTTAGTGAAATTATAGCTTATGGGGTATTTTTTGAGTTATGGACATTTAGAGATGCCACAGTTCAAAACCCTAGCCCATTTATGTTTTGGATAGACTATAGTGTTTTTATGGCTTTTACATCTATACTTTTGTTAAATAGGATTTTATCAAAAAACTACAACCTAAAGGAAAAAATCCTTTTTAGTCTCTTTTTTATAAGTGTAACGGGTAACCTTTTTCTTGCTATTGGAAGAACTGGTCAAGTTGCATTTATAGTAGCTATTTTTGTACTTATGGTTATCCACTATAGGTTTAGCATAAAATCCTTACTTCTTAGTTTAGTATTTTTAAGTGCTATATTTACAACAGCATACCAACTTAGTGATACCTTCAAACAAAGAAGTCACTCAGCAATCAACGATATAAACAACATAAAAAATATGAATTTAAATGGCTCATGGGGCATAAGGGTAGCTTACTGGATTACCACTTTTGACATAGTAAAAGACAATCCCATTATAGGTATAGGACTTGGTGATTTTAAAGATGAAACAGCTAAGATTACACAAACTAATAATTACGAATTTTTAACTAAAAAAACTAAAGCATTTATGGCTGACAATGACCCACACAACCAATACCTTCTAGTTCTTTTACAGATGGGTATCATAGGTATCTGTTTATTTTTATATATGATATACCAAATTATAAAACTAAATATTAAAGAGGTAGAATTAAAAGAGTTATCGATACTTTTTGTAACTATATTTTTTGTAAGTTGTTTTGCTGAACCACTATTTTTTAAACAGTTTACTATAGCACTTTTTATACTTTTTGTTGGTATATTTATAGCTAGTGAAACTGAGACAACTGTTTTAAACACTAATTAGACTTCTTATATAACCTCTCCCACCCAAACAAAGATATATTTTTCTCATCTTCATCAAAATTTATACCAACTAAATAAATCTCTTTA
>CAZSWW010000007.1:0-17172 GCA_964611265.1 uncultured Sulfurimonas sp.
GATGTAAAAGCTTGGGCAGAAGCTGGTTTACCTGATGAAAATGCACTTGTTTATAAAGATGCAAATGGTGTAGTACTTCAAGCTGGAGATACAGTTGTTATAACAAAAGACTTAGATGTTAAAGGTACAACTTTTGTAGCAAAAAGAGGAACAGCAGTTAGAAACATCTCTTTAGTTCACGATAATGCTGAACTTATAGAGGGTCGTGTAAATGGTGTAAAAATCCAAATCCTTACTAAGTATCTTAAAAAATCGTAATTAATTTATGATATAATTACCCCATCAGAGGTAGCTCTCTGTGTATGAAGTCAAACTGTGGTGGCTATGACTTTGGTAATCTTTTAAGCCCTATCGACCTTTATGGTTGGTAGGGCTTTTTTTATGTGTCTATTTTTATGGGTGGGTTATGGGGTTAGATTATCAAAGGATTTCAAAATGCCACCAATTAATTTTGATATTCATACAGTAGGTTATATAATCATAGCAATGGTTTATTTGACTTTTGCATTTATAAAATAACTTACACCAAGAGGGATTTGCTACCCCTCTTGGTTTCTTCTAATGTTTCATGTGAAACAATTATCAAATAATTTCTTAAAACATATTATAAGTCCATTAGTGTATAATACAACCATATTATATAAGGCTATTTACATTGAATTATTTTGCAAAAAGAATTATCCCATGTCTTGATGTTAAAGATGGACGAGTTGTTAAAGGTGTTAACTTTGTTGGTTTAAAAGATGCAGGTGATCCTGTTGAAGTAGCAAAGCGTTATAATGAAGAGGGAGCTGATGAGCTTACTTTTTTAGATATAACAGCATCTAGTGATAACAGAGATACTATTGTAGATATAGTTGCTCAAGTGGCACGAGAGATATTTATCCCTTTAACAGTTGGTGGTGGTATCCGTAAACTTGATGACATCTACAAACTTTTAAATGTAGGATGCGATAAAGTTAGTGTAAATTCAGCAGCCATAAAAAGACCTGAACTTATAGATGAGGGTGCAAAAAGATTTGGAAGTCAATGCATCGTAACTGCGATAGATGTTAAAAAAACTGGTGATGTTTATAATGTTTACTTAAATGGTGGACGAGTAGATACTGGCATCAATGCACTAGAGTGGGCAAAAGAGGTAGTTGAGCGTGGTGCAGGTGAGATACTTCTAACTTCTATGGATGCAGATGGTACAAAAGCTGGTTTTGAGCTAAATATAACTAAACAGATAAGTGAAGCTGTAAATGTTCCAGTTATAGCATCAGGTGGAGCAGGAACTATGGCACACATAAAAGAAGCATTTGATTGTGGTGCTGATGCTGCTCTTGCTGCTAGTATATTTCACTATAAAGAGATAGATATAATGGACTTAAAACACTACCTTCATAACAACAACATACCAGTTAGGTTATAGATGATAATCTGTGCAGGAAATAACGAATCGTTTGATTTTGCTACACCTATGGGTGTAGGACTTATAGAGATGAGTATGAACCTAACTAGACTTTGTTTGTTTGACAAACCAGAATTCTTACTTTTTGTTGGTAGTGCTGGAAGTTATGGGGATGCAAAAATATTTGACATTATAGAATCTAAAACAGCATCAAACATTGAGTTAGCATTTTTAAGTAACGATGCTTACACACCTCTTGAAAATGTCATCTCTACAAATAGAGAGAAAAAGAAAGAGGTTATAGTTAACTCATCTAACTATATATCAACCAATGAAGAGTTAACAAGAAAATTCTTAAACTTTGGAATTGGGATTGAGAACATGGAATTTTTTGCTGTCCTAAAAATAGCCCAAGAGTTTGATATACCAACTGGTGGAGTTTTTTGTATAACAAATTATACTAATAAAGAAGCCCATAATGATTTTATAAAAAACCATACAAAAGCTAAAGAGTTATTAGATAACTATATAAAAAAACAATTATAATGGAGTCTCAACCAAAAATGGATATATTTAATGATGACCTTCATATCTTGACTCTTAGTGAAGATGGCTCTTATACAGCTTACTCAAAAGAGTATGATGAACATTATCACTCTACTAAAGATGGGGCATTACATGAATCTCTTACTAAACATATAAATCCTGCTTTTAGTGTGAAAAAAAATCAAGATGAGATAAATATACTCGATATCTGTTTTGGTTTAGGTTTTAACACCTTAGCTACCCTACTTTTTCATAAACAAAACAACCTAAAATCAAAACTTAAAATCTACTCTCCAGAGTTAGATTCTCAACTTGTAAAATCACTTGTAAACTTTAGTTATCCAAAAGAGTTTGAACAGTTTAAAAATATCATAAAAAGCATAGTTAAAGATGGAGTTTATGAAGATGAATATTTTTATATAGAGATTTTTCTAGGTGATGCAAGAGAGTATATAAAAAGATTTGATGCTAAGTTTGATATAGTATATCAAGATGCATTTAGCCCAAGTACTAACCCTATACTTTGGACAAAAGAGTATTTTAGTGATATAGAAAGTTCTATGAAAGATGATGGAATTTTAACAACTTATTCAACTGCATTAAAAACTAGACTAGCCTTATATGAAAATGAATTTAAACTTTATCTTAACAAAGGTGAAGATTTTAGAACTGCTACAATAGCATCAAAAATAGAACTAAATAAGTTTGAGTTAGTAGATATGAAACATAAAATATCTTGTAATCCTGATGTTAAATCGTTAAGGGATTAGTTTATTTACTTATAACCTCTAAAAATTCCTCTCCAAACTGTTCATATTTTTTCTCTCCAACTCCATTTACTTCAAGCATTGAGGCTTTGTCATAAGGTTTGTCATTTGCTAGATGTTTTAGGGTTTTATCACTAAAGATTATGTATGCTGGTACATCCATCTCAGATGCCAATTCACTTCTTTTAGCTCTTAACTCTTCAAATAACTCCTCATCATACTCAAAGTCAGTTTTTTGTTTTACTTTTTTCTCTTTTACCGAGATTTGAAGTCTTGAAGCTTTTATATTTACTATCTTTTTACTCTTTAGTATTAAAACAGCATCTTGTGTTAGCTGTAAAACACTAAAATCACCTAAAGTTAAGATATTTAACTCCATAAGTCTCTCAAGTATAACAAACCATTCTTTTTTACTTATATGAGTTCCGATGCCATATACTGAGAGTTTGTCTGCTCCATTGGCTAAAATCTTTTGCTCTTTTGAGCCTCTTAATATATCTATGATGTAATTTTTACCAAAACTTTGGTTTGTTTTATAGATGGTGCTTAGAAGCATTTGAGCCTCTTTAGTTATATCTTGTTTTTTTGCATCACCATCTAAGCAATTATCGCATCTATCGCTACATGGGTCTAGGGTATCATTAAAATACTCAGCTAACTGTTTATGAAAACATATCTCACTTGTAGCAAACTTATAGATATTGTTGATTTTTGATAACTGATTTTCTTTATACTCAGAGTTTTGAACTTCATCTAAAAATCGTTTGTGTTGGGCAATATCTCCTGCATTAAAAAGTAGTAAAACTTCACTATCTTCCCCATCACGACCTGCTCGTCCTATCTCTTGGTAGTAGTTTTCTTGTGTTTTTGGTAGTGACATATGTACTACAAACCTTATATCGCTCTTATCTATACCCATACCAAAAGCGATAGTAGCTACCATAATGTTTACTTTGTCATTTACAAAATCTTTAAAATTCTCTTCTCTAGTTTTTTGAGATAGTCCTGCATGGTATGGTAATGCTTTATAGCCATTGTCATTTAGATACTCAGCTAATACTTCAACTTTTTTTCTACTACTTGCATATATGATGCCACTCTCATTTTCATGGCGAGATAAAAAGTCCTCTAGTTGAGCATAACCATTTTGAAGTCGTCTTTGTGCTGAGATAAAAATATTTTTACGAAAAATCTTACCTTTTAGTAAAACTGGATTTTCTAAGTTTAAGTTGTTTATGATGTCGTATTTTACATGTTCTGTACTTGTTGCAGTAAAAGCACAGATGCTAGTGTGTGGAAAATGCTTTTTTAAGTTACTCAAAGCCCTATAATCATCACGAAACTCATGCCCCCACTGAGAGATACAATGAGCCTCATCTATAACAAAAAAGTTTATATTTAGAGATTTTAAAAACTCTAAAGTCCATTCAGTGTTTAACCTCTCAGGTGAAAGATATAAAAACTTTAACTCTCCCCGTCTAGCTTTTTTTAACACCTCACTAACTTCCTCAGAACTTTGAGCAGAACTTATCATATCTGCACTAAGGTTTTGAGCCTTTAGAGATGCAACTTGGTCTTGCATAAGTGCAATAAGTGGAGAAACAACGATGCTAATACCATTTTTAAGTAGTGTTGGAAGTTGGTAAACAAGAGATTTTCCACCACCAGTTGGTAGTATCATAAGTAAATCTTGGTTATTTAAGATGGCATCAACACCCTCTTCTTGAAGTTCACGAAAAGAGTTATGACCAAATATATCTTTAAGTATTTTGTATTTTATATCTGACATTTACAATCTTTCATAATAATCTTCCAATCATATTCAAAATACTTATATATATAATCTTTATGATGTGGAATCGTACAGAGTGAACAATTTTGATGGATTTTATCACCATAGGTACTTTGTTTTCCATCTTTAGAATCAATATTACAAAAGCTATATTGTTGTTTATCTTCATACTTTTTTATGCCATTATCGTTAAAACGAAAGTTTGGACAAGCACAAAGATAACAGTTTAATTCATCCATATCATGACATTTTTTATCTTTTGCATAAAGTGGACAAAAACTAACTTCATTTTTTACCATATTGTCATAGTCAAAATAATCTATAATTTGATCTTTTACAAAACCTTTTTTTAAAAGCTTATCTACTATATTTTTATGTTTTAAAGAGTGTTGTTCAAACCACTTTATATAACTCATCCATAGAATCCTTACTTATTTATAGATTAATTTTTAAGACCTATTAATGTTTGTAACATTTGATCTGATGTTGTAATAGTTTTACCATTTGCTTGGTAACCCCTCTGGATTATAATAAGCTGAGTCAATGCACGAGATAAATCCACATTTGATGCTTCAAGTGCAGATGATTGGATAAATCCACGACCAGAAGTAGCAGCTGTCCCGATGATAGGCTCACCTGAATTGGCTGTTTGGTTAAAAATATTCCCACCCTCAGTTGACAAACCACCATTATTGGTAAATTTTGCCATACTAACTTGTGCTAATCCTAATGAACGACCATTTGAAAATGAACCAACTAAAGTACCACTTTGATCGATTCTAATTCCTATTAAATCCCCACCAGTATAACCATCTTGTGAAATTCCAGATGTTCCTGATGGATTATCAAAACTTGTCATACCATCAAATTTATTTGATGTACCAAAACTTAAACTTACTTGTTGGTTTGGTGCTGAACCATTGTTACCTGTAAAAGATATACTTGGTGGATTATATGTTGAGAGTGAACCATCATTGTTAAATCTTACAGTACCTTTTTTCTCACCTAATGGTGCAATTGTATCGATTTCTCCTGGTTCTGGTACTGTTATAGTCATAGCCCATGTTGAACCAGTTGCTGTATCTACTGCTGTTTTTCTAAACTCTGTTCTAAGAGTATGTTTAGAACCTAATGAATCAAATAGATCTATAGAACTAGCATGAGTAGCAGCATTAAAACCTTGAGAAAATGCTTTACCTGTTGTTCCAGCTGGAAGTACTGCATTCATAGAACTCATACTTCTAGTAAATCTTTCACTCTCTGTAATACCACCACCTGAAACACTATTTGCAGTAATACCTGTAATTTTTAAGTCAATATCATAATCATAATCATCTGAACCACCAGGGTTACTGATCTCAAATTTTCCCTCTTTTGTTACACTTATCTCTATATTGTTTTCATCAGCTATATTATCTCCATCTTTATCCCCAACATGTCTAGCTTCTTTTTCTAGTGCATATCTAAGATCGGATATCGTTGTAAATTTTTTATTTGCACCTGCTGCATCAGCAGTTCCTGATGGATCATACTGATACATATATGCACTTGTTGCATCTGGTTTAGTATCATCATTATCTGCTGTATCATCATCATCGTCATGAATACCACTATTATTGTTCCCAACCGAATCTATTCTAATATTATGAGATGCTAAATTATTTCCATTTGTATTTGTTAAAATTATTTTATGATTTGATTGATCATAAGTTGCTTCTATACCTGTCGTAGAGGTCTTTGCATTTATAGCTGATGTATATCTTGCACCATTTTCATCTTGTGTTTCATTACCATCTGAATCAGTTGTTTGGATTCTAACTAAATCACCATTATCCAATTTAAAAGTTATATCTAATTCTGTTGCATTTCCACCACTTGCACTAACTGCATCTGTTGCAGTAACCTGTGCAGCTCTAAAAGAAGCCCAAATACCTTGATCTTTTTGTAAAGCAAAACCCTCACCAGATTCATTAAACATTACACCCATATCACCAGATGGTATTGGATTACCATTACCATCTATAGCATCACCTGTAAATACAGGTGGTGTTTGTTTACTTGGTGGTGTTCCACTTTTTACCTCATAAGCTGATGAAAAGCTTTGAACTATATTTCCAGAGTTTAGGTTAGCTTTTATCACAACTTCACTTGTTGGATTAGCAGGTGTTGTAAGTCCTGGTGCTATGTTGATATTTTCAACTGGAGCAGTAGAATCAACTTTACCAGTTTCAGGGTCTCTTACCCAACCCTGTGCTATAAAACCATTATTATCTACAAAGTTTCCAGCTGCATCAAATTTAAAATCACCCGAACGAGTATATTTATAAGTATTTCCACCATCAGGTGAAACTATGAAAAAACCATCACCCTGAATAGCCATATCTGTATTTTTATCTGAATTTTGAACTGAACCTTGTGAAAATACACGAGTCATAGAACTGATGGTAGAACCAAGTCCAACTTGAACCGGATTTTTACCACCCAATGCACCTTGAGGAGCAGTCGCTATCGCTTTTGTTTGAGCTAAAAGGTCTGAAAAGTTTGCACGAGAATATTTATAACCTACTGTATTAACATTTGCTATATTATTTGATTCTACATCCATCGCAACTTGATGAGACTGTAGTCCAGCTACACCAGAGAAAAGTGATTTTAACATAATAAATCCTTTTTTTTTACTTCTTAAAAAGTAAATTTATTGGTTGATTGTAGCATTAATTGTTCCAAATTTTAGATTTAGGCATCCATTTGAAGTGCTTTTTGCATCATCTGATCGGCTGTAGTTATACATTTGGAGTTTGCATCAAATGCTCTTTGCATAATGATAAGGTCAGTAAGCCCCACTTCCATCCTTACATTTGCATTTTCAAGTTGATAGTTTGCAATATTTGTACCTATGACATTTTTACCATCTGCATCTTGAAAAAACATAGCTTTGCCACTATTTGATGATTCTCTAAATTTTGTACCAGTTATTCTATCTAACCCTTGATCATCTTGAAAATGATAAACTGCAATTTTACCCACACTTGTTTGGACACCATTTGTAAAGGTAGCTATAACTTCTGCATTTTTATTTATCTCATACCCTCTTAAATCACCACCTATAATTCCATTTGCCATACTTGAAGATGTTATATCGGCATTTGCGATTGATACAATACCGTCATAACCACTTCCCAAATCTATAATAACATCTGAACCTCTGTTGTCTATGGTTGTAAATGGGTTGTTTTTAAGTGAGCCATCTGCATTAAATTCAACAACTTTATCTATACTACTATATACATCTTTGCCATCTAGTGACTGAACAGTTGCTGTCGCATTCCATTGGGTACCTGGTGGTGTTTGATTTTCTACTTTTGTAAATTTTATCTGTAAGTGGTTTCTATTGCCATCGGCATCTATAACACCTGCTCCAATTGTTCTGACTTCATCATCAGTACCAATATTACCTATCATTCTTGCTGTAGTTGTTGGTTCAGGTGGATAAACTAAATCTTTTGGAAAAGAGAGAGGTTCTTGTGATTCAACATCAGCCAATGGTACTTCTGCTAATTTTTCTGTTATCTTTCCATCTGTGATATTAGTTCCCATAGTTCCTAAAACATGGGAACCATCAGGTAAAACAAGATCACTATTTGCATCAAAAGTAAAATTCCCAGCTCTTGTATATAGAGGGGCGCTGTCTTTATTGTCTTGAACAGCAAACCAACCATCACCATAGATAGCCAAATCTGTACTCTTGTCTGTTAGAAGGATACTTCCTTGTTCTTGTGTCATAGCTATAGTATTTACCCTAGCACCTAGACCCATATCTTCTCTATTATGTGTCATATTACCATGTGTGGTGCTTAGAGTTTTTTCAAACAAAGATGCGAATTCAGCTGTGTTTCCACGGAAACCAACTGTATTTATATTTGCTAAATTATTAGCTGTTACATCTATAGCTGTTTGATAACTTTTAATACCAGATATACCTGTATGGAAGCCTTGAGTCATCATAATAAAGCCTTTTAAGTGTTAGATTATAACAAATGTCATATTTAATAAACTTCTTTTACACTATCAAGAGAAACATAGCTTGAACCAAGTTTTAACATAGTTTTACCCTCATCAAATCTTACAGATTCTATAGGGTATGCGCCTAATCTTGTCTCTTTTGATTCACCTGCACTATTTGAATACTTAGCATTAACATGAAATACTCCATCATCTACTGTATTCCCTCCACCATCGGTACCATCCCATGTAAATTGATACACTCCAGATGGGTTTGTTCCAACATCTATAGTTTTCATAACCTGCCCATTTCCATCTGTTATATCAATACTACCTTGATTTACATCATCTGGAAAATAGATTTCAAATGTTGTTGAGCTATTTTTCTCATGTCTTATAGAATCACTACCTATATCAGCTGTTTTTCCAATAGCAGCTATAGTTGAAAACTGTTGTGATGAGCCTAATGATTTTGATAAATCTTCTAGTGCTTTGTTAGTATTTTCAGCAGATTCAAGTGTTGCAAGTTGAGAAGTTTGGGATAGTATTTTTTCACTATCCATAGGCTCAGTTGGATCTTGATGTTGCATCTCAGCCAACATAAGAGTCATAAAATCATCTTTACCTAATTTAGTTTTATCTTTTGTTGTTGATGATTTGTCTTTATACTCTCCATATACCGAACTATCTTGTCCTACAGAATTAATTGCCATTTCATATCCTTTATGCGTAGCTTGGAACTACAATCTCTAAAGAGCTTAAAATCTCTTCATTTTGTTCTTCGTTATCAAAATAATTATACTCTCTTTGAGCTTGTCTTTGCTCATTTTGATTATTTTGTTGTCCTGATGAACTTTGTTGTTCACTTTGAGAGTTGTTATTAAAATTTAATGTAGCATTATTTATTCCATTATTATTTAACTGTGTCCTAAGTTCATTTACATTCATAGCTAATGTATTTATAGCTGTATTATTTGAACTTAAGTTTACTACTAAATTTTTACCTCTTTGAATAACTGTTAAATCAACTTCACCTAATTTCTGTGGGTTTAATTGTACTTTTATTCTAGTAAATGGTGATTTATAATCATCTATAGCTTGTTTAACATCTTGTGAAAGGTATTTTACCATCTGTTTAGCTTCATTTAGTTTTAATTCTAAAGAGTCTGCTTTATGTGTAGTTATTAGGCTTTCAGTTTTAGAGTTTGATTCACTTGGTTCTATATGTAGTAATGATTCAAGACCTTTTGTCATTTCACTTTTCATCTCTGGAGCAATAACTTTAGCAGATGCTACTGATATATCAGGATTTAAGCTAACTGTTTTTTTCTCCACTTTATCTCCACTAAGGAGCATTCTTAGAGTTTCATCAGCTTTATTTGTTGTTGTTGTTTTTTTTTCCACTTTAAACTCTTTTGTTTCACGAGCTTGTATTAATTCAGCAGTTGAAAATTCTTTTTTATTAACAAATTTTTCTTGAAAAATTGGTTGTGTTAATATATCTTTTGGAAGTTTTATTTGTTCTTCAGTAGTTTTAATATTATTTATATTATTTTGTATTTTTTTAGTTTTCACATTTAAATTTAAAGGAGTTTTTATATCTTTTTTAGTAACAGGCTCAAGTATATTTAAACTTTGTTTAGGTTTTATCTCTTTAGATTGAATCTCTTCAATAGTGATTTTTGACAAATCAACATTAAGTTTTTTAGCAACAGATACTAGACCTTTCAATGTTTTAGGAAGTTCTTTAATTTCAGATTTTTTGAAAGCTTCTGTTTGTGTAATTTTTGATTTTAAGTATTGTTTAGCTTCAATAATCAGACTTTTAACCTCTTTAACGGTTAATTTGTCTGAAATTGATTCCATAACTTTTGGATTAATCTCTAAATCTTTAGTTTTTAAATCTTTATCATCATTTTTTAGCAAGGAGAGTAAAGCATCATTTTTTGATAAAGATTTTTCATCTTCTTTAATAACTAATTTTTCATCTTCAGTATTTAAGATTAATATACCATCCTCAATCTCTTTTGATTCACCTTTAAGTTTTATACCTTTTAAAAGTTCTGAAAAAGATAAAGTTGATTCGGACTCATCTTTACTAGTAGATAGTAAAGATGATGAAGATTTTACCTCTGTTTTTGAGGTAGTTGAATTGTCTAAAGAGATCATCTTATGCTCCTATATATCCATCTTTTATAAAGATGGATTTTTTATTATAGTAGCATTTATTATTCCAAGTTTAGTTTAATTAATTAGTGTTTGTGACCTGGTTTGAAGTACCCATCTAAATCTGAACAGTTACCACTTGATGCATGACAAGGACACTCTTCAGTTGAACAACCATCAGTTACTATGTTAATAGTTCTAACAGGGATGATAGGCTCAACTACTGGTGCTGGGCAAGATTCAAATAATCTACAGTCACTTGAGTGAAAAACAACTCTTGAAGAAGCTATAACTCTTCCATTTGCATTATCAATAATTCTTGAGTTGATGATAACACCCTCTTCAATCTTAGAATAAGTTCCAACTAAAACATAAGAGTTTTCGATAGGAGAGTTTAACTTTTTAACATTTCTTGATAAAAAGAATTCACCATCAGCATTTATAGATAATGCTTTTTGACCTCTAAAGTCCATAACATTTACGCCTCTTTTATTTAACTCATTAAAGAAACTCTCACCCATAACTCTACCAAAGTGAGTAGTTTTGTTTAATTTATGTAAATCAACAAAAGAAGTGATAGCAACTGCGCCAATATCTTTATGCTTCATAGTAGCTAAAAGTTGTTGAGCGATTTTATCTACAGTATCAGCGATATTAGTAGTAGTAGCAACATTGATACTATAGCTATTTACTCTTTGATTTACACCTTCAACATCTACCATATCGATAGTACGATCATACTGGTGAATCTGACTAACAGGTTTCATTGCTGGTGTACATCCCTGACTTAAAAGAGCAACTGCTGCCATAACAGATAATAATCCTAATTTTTTCATCTTCAATCCTTTGAATTTTAATATAACACTATTATGACCTATCGATGTAACATCTATGTAACATTTACCCCTTTTGACCAAATATATCTAAAAGTAGTTACACTTTGTTTACTTTTTAAATCAATTTTTATTTTATACTTATCACAAATCGATTTTATTATATATAAACCTAAACCATAACCATCTTTATCTTTGGATTCTCTATAACCCTTATCGAACAGTTTTAAATGTTCTTTTATCTCTTTACCACTTGATTCAAAGGTAAGTATGATGTTATCTGCATCTTTTTTTAGAGAGATATTTATATTTGTATTTTGATTGCTATATTTTATGGCATTTGAGATATTGTTATCGACTAATCTTTCAAATTCTGTATTATTTATAGTTATAAAGATACCATCTTCAATATCAGTTAAAATCTTTTTTTCATTTGCTACAGCTATCTGCTTAAAAAAATTTGTTCTATCTTCTAGAACTGTAGATATATTAATCTTGTTTTGTTTATATTTAACATCATCTTTCATACTTAAGTATACTAACTCTTCAGAATTTAGATTTAACATATCTACTGATGCCTTGATTTGGTCTATATAATCTTGATGCTTTTTATCAACATCGCTCATCTCAAGCAATTCTAAATTCATCACAATAGCACTAAGAGGTGTTTTAAGCTGATGGATGCTACTTAGTATAAAATCTTTGTTATCCCTTTTTAGTTGTTTATTTTTAGCCTCTATCTCTAACTGCATCTTTCTTAATCCATCATATACCTGAGAGACTTTTTCAAATTCAAAGTTATTATATAACTGTTTTATATCTATAGCATCTTTATTTTTCATCTGTTTTATTAGGTAGTCAAATGGCTTTGAGATTCTGTTTCTTATGTAGATGATATTTAGGATTGCTATAAAGACAATAGCCACTATAATCAAGATTAAATCAGTTTCACTTTGTATCAAATCTTACCTCCAAAACTTCTCCATCTCTTATAATAGAGATTGTTTTATTTTTATCAAATATAATCCCTTCAAATAACTTAATATTCTTATTGCTTATAGTGATAGAAAAACTCATATCATCTAAAACAAACTTTTTATCCATCATTTCTTGAAGTTGTGAAACTGGTAGATATGGTGCATAATCTAACTCTTGTAATATCTGATGATGTATATTATACATAATAGTCTTTTTATATCTCTCTTTAACTACTACTTTTGTTTTTATTTTTAAACTTTTTTGACAATCTTGATTTAGCACTTTTTTGATAATAATAGGTTGTTTTAGGTGTTGAGCATCTTTTTTATATTTTTGTATTTTATCTTCTAGTATTTGTATCTTAGTTTGTGCATCTTTTTTGATTTGATTTAACACTTTTGAGTGTTTTTCTAACTGCTCTTTAGACTTTTTTTGATAATAATCTTTTGTATAATACAACATAGTAGATATAGTTATAAGTAGTGCAGAGATTAAAATAACTTTAAAGTATAGTCTATTTATAATCTTCATAGATGCTATACCCCAATCCTATCTCTGTTTTTATAAAATCGTATTTAAGTTTTCTTCTTAAACCATTTACTAGCTGTCTTAGGGGATAACTATCTTTTATCTCACCCTCCCAAATATACATCTCAAACTCTTCAGTAGTAACTTTTTTATGATTGTTTCTAAAAAGAAGTGTTAAAAATCTTAACTCTTTTTTTCTTAGTTCTACAAGTTGGTTATCAATATATAACATTCCTAATTCTAGGTCAAACTTAATATCATTTTTTAAAGATACTATTTTTTCCTCTTTAAAATAATTTTCTAAAAGTTTATTTAAACGGATATCTAACTCTTTTAGATTAAATGGTTTTTTTATATAATCACTACATCCAAAATCATAAGCATTTTCAAAATCATTAATATCAACAGATGCTGTAATCATAATAATTGGAACATTTTTATCTACATTTCTTATCTGCTTAACTAGCTCTAAACCATTTATATTTGGTAGATTAATATCTATCACATAAACATCTTTAAGGTTTTGTAAATTGATGTTGTCAAATGCATCTTCACCATCACTATAGTGGTATACATCGTATGATTTTAGTTTAAAAAATGTCATCAATGCTTTTGATAATGCAAAATTATCTTCTGCTAAAAATACCCTCATAACCTAGATAGTCCTTAATTTAATCCACTATTATAGTGGTTCTTTCATATATTCTTAATAAAAAACTGCTAAAATGATTTTAAATTTTTTAGGAAGTAATTAAATGAAAAATCTTTTTTTAGCCGTACTCTTTAACTCTTTTATATTTATCTCTTTAGTAAACGGAGAAAGTTTAGGTTACTATAACGACTCGATGCAAAACAATGTTTCTAAACATCTAAAAGATATAGCACATCATATAGCTAAACAACTAGATAAAAGTAAAAATAGCGACTATATCAAAACAAGAACTCTTGCTATACTATCTATAGTTGATATTGAAGACTATAAAAGAACTTCTGATTTGGGTAAAAGGATTAGTGAAAATCTAATTTATGAGATGCAAATTTCTGGTTATAAAGTTCTTGATTATAAGGCTACAAACTCTATAACTATAGATGATAAAGGTGAATACCTTTTCTCTCGTGCTATAAAAGACCTAAAAAAACAAAGAAAAGTAACTTATGCACTCTCAGGAACATATACAAGGTATAGAGATAGTTTGTCCATAAATTGTAGAATCATAGACATCACTACAAGCATCGTAGTAGCTACTGCTAATCTTTCTATCCCAAAAAATATTTTAAGAAAAATAGATAAAAAGAAAAGTAGAAATGACTGGTATAACGAAGTTATAAGATACTAACTAGATTTAAGAGGTTATGCAAGAAGCCTAAGGGTTGGTTAATCCCATAGACTGCAATCTATTTAAAAGCTAATACTAGGTAGCATATAGCTATAATTATATAGATTACGGAATGTATATCCATTTGAAGCATTGGATTTACCTTATGATTATCTAACCCACATAACCCAACCATAAAACCAAAAAAAAAGCCCTACCACTCCAAAGGAGTGATAGAGCATAATCGTAAGTACCAATGCTTCAAAAAAGACTTACATCACCATCCACCACAGACAGTTGGTAAAATTATAGCACAAGTTTTTGAAAGTTTTGATAGGTTTACACTCTCATAAAATTAGAAAAACTTCAATAGACTTCTTACATAACCTATGAAATTGAAAATATTACTCAGAGTGCATTAATTTTTTTAAGACAAGATTGAGTAATAGCCGTAGCTATTGCGATAGCTTTTCTTAAAAAAAGTGATGTGCTAAGGGTGATAGTTTCTTTTCACTAGGTTATGCAAGAGGTCTAATAAACTATAAGATACTAAACTCTTTCATAACATCTCTTGAACCAAATGGACTTCCACTAACTTCTTCCCCATCGTAAGAGAGTGTGTAAGTTCCATCAGCATCAGTTTTACAATAAGTTAAAATCGCTTTTGTAGCTATCTCTTTATCTGCATCCGATGCACTCTTACTCAAAAGCGAATGAGGTCCAGGTAAGCCAACAGTTTTTATATGATAATACTTATCATTTTCTATCTCTTGAAGATGCTGGTTTTCATCTTTATCTCGACCTATTACAAGTTTTGCTCCATCTGTTAAACGAAAATGGCGACCAAACTTCATAACTGGTATATCTTTTACCTCAAACTTATCATGCTTTATAAAGTCAAACATCTTTTTACCAAAATTTTCATCTGTTAAAAGGCATCCACCACCAGGAGATTCAAAGTTTTCTAACCCTATCTCTTTTACCATCTCTAGCTGTCTATCACGGCTTCTTCCCGTAATACCCTCTAGTTTATCTCTATCTACCCAACCCTTTTCCTCTGCTATAGTTGGTGCTAACATTTTTGCAGACATTGGACGAAGTAAAATACCATCACAGTTTGATTCATTAAGAACAGTTTGAAGTGAATCTTTGTTTTGACTCATAGGTCTTTGCCCCATAACTTCACCACTTACAAGAAATGAAGCACCCTCTGCTTCCATAATCCTTTTTGCAACTGCAAACATTTTAGCATGACAATCGATACACGGGTTAAAGTTTTTACCATAACCATGTTTAGGGTCAAAAAGAACCTCTTGTAAAAACTCATTTTGAATATCTATGATTTTAAGTTCAGCACCAACTTGGTCACACATACTTTGCATATGTTCAAGTCTATCTTTTGTACTTCCAAAACCAGTGTTAATATTTACGGCTAAAACCTCTATACCTTGGTCTATAATTAATTTCATCGCTAAAGTAGAGTCTAATCCTCCACTAAAAAGTGCTATCGCTTTCATTTATATTTAACTCCATAGATGTAACATATTTTTAACTTTATAATAATCTTATAAATATAATTAAGTGTTTTTAATAATTTTGTATTATACTGTAAAAAAAGTTTGGAGATATTAATGAGTAAAAAATTTCGTTTAGTAACTAGAAGTGATATGGATGGTCTTGTATGTGCTGTTATCTTAAAACAGTTAGATTTAATTGATGAGATTAAGTTTGTTCACCCAAAAGATATGCAAGATGGAACTATAACTATAACTGAAAATGACATCATTACAAATCTTCCTTATGTAAAACAAGCTCATTTAGTATTTGACCACCATGAGAGTGAATCTATAAGAAATGGTGAAGCAGACAACTATATAATCATCCCAGATGCTCCATCTGCTGCAAGAGTTGTTTATGATTACTATGCAAAAGACAATGATTTATCTTCAATCCGTGAAGATATGATGATAGCAGTTGATAAAGCTGATTCTGCACAATTTACAAAAGAAGATATTTTAAACCCTAAAAGGTGGGAACTTCTTAGCTTTTTGATGGATTCTCGTACTGGTCTTGGTAGATTTAGAGAGTTTAGAATCTCTAACTACGAACTTATGATGGATTTAATAGATTATTGTCATCATCATGGCATCGAAGATATTATGAAACTTCCTGATGTAAAAGAGAGAGTTGATTTGTTCAACAAATATTCTCAAGAGTTTAAAGACCAACTTCAAAGATGCTCAACAATCCATAAAAATCTCATAGTTCTTGATCTGAGAGATGAAGAGATTATCTACCCAGGTAATAGATTTATGATATATGCGATGTATCCTGAAACAAATATCTCTATCCATGTTTTATGGGGATTCAAAAAACAAAACACAGTTTTTGCAACTGGTAAATCTATAATCAACAGAACATCAAAAACTGATGTAGGTCAACTGATGTTAAAATACAACGGTGGTGGACACAATGCTGCTGGAACTTGTCAAATAGACAATGATAAATGTGAAGATGTTTTAAAAGAGCTTATAACAGCTATAACAAACGATGGGTAATCTTACCCTCGTTTAAGTTCAAGTATCTTACCACGATATTCACGAATATAAAAAGCCTTTTCTTCAAATGATATATCATTTCTAAAGTTTATCTTTTTTAATTCTCTCTCATAATGTTTTTTTAAAAATGTTCTTAATTCTGTTCTTAACTCTTCATCATCCATTATAGGTTTTATACTTTCATCTACCATAATAGCCATTAGATGTGGGTCATCTGTATGACCTTGTAAAGCTAATACTAACTCTTGAGAATGAAACTGCAAAAAGGATGGATCTACTACATCTAAAATCTG
>CAZSWW010000008.1:0-1158 GCA_964611265.1 uncultured Sulfurimonas sp.
GGGGGACTTGAACCCCCGACCCCCGGCTTATGAGACCAGTGCTCTAACCAGCTGAGCTACCGTGACATGTTTAAGAGACCGAAATTATAGCTGACAAACCTTAAGAAAAGATTAATTATATCCAAAATAAAAATCAGTTAGGAATAAAACTTTATAATTGATTTTAAAGTTATTTACTTTTTGAAAGTCTATCCCTGGTTTTATCTCGTAAAAAAACCATTTTTTCCATATACTTTGTCTCCAACTTATCTCTGTATTGTAAGTATTTATAGTACTATAAGTTGTTGTTTCCATATTGTTTGTATAGTTGAATTTTGTGTTACCCAAAAATGACTGAGTTACATTTATACCTGTATATTGATTTAGTTTATAAAAGTATTCAAAAGCTAAGTAGTATTCCATCCCATCCTCTTTTGATTGGGTATTTCTACCTAATTCTATTCTAAAAAGATTTGACTTATCTAGCTTTTTATCAAAATATAATTTTGTTTCCTCTTTAAAGTTAGTTTCTGTAGAGTATGTAAATGATTGTGATGGTTCTATTAACCATCCATTATATGGAAAAGTTTTTTTATATCTAACTTTTATATATGGAGAAGTTCCTCTTATACCAAGTGAGTATTTTGAATCTATGTCATAGTAAGATAGTGTAAAATAACTAATACCAATAGCAACGGCTGAGTCATTATTATTTGTATCATTAAATGGTAACTCTTTGTAGTTGTCTTGGTTTATATCTTCTATAAATAATCTAAAATTTTTTCTTGTTTTAGAAAGGCTCAAGTAGGCTCTTAGTTTTATATCATAATTTTCATCTCCAAATTTTTGATAATTTGATTGTAGTCGAGTCCTTACAAATGATTTATCTGTTTCATCTATAAACTTTTCATTTGTATAAAAAAAGTCTATATTTTCAATATCTTGTTTTAGAATATTTGGTTCAGTAATATTTGTATCATTAAATAAACCGTACATAGTATCGTCTATATATTGAGAAGTTAAGATAACTTTTTTAGATATATCATCATGTGTTTCATCAATTATACTTGTTTCATCATAAGATAGTAATAGTGTATTTATAAGTAATATGCTAAATAAAAATTTTATTTTCATAAGTTATTCTCCATTTTGTTGTAAATTATAACTTTAAATAACTTA
>CAZSWW010000008.1:1258-17154 GCA_964611265.1 uncultured Sulfurimonas sp.
TTATTTTCATAAGTTATTCTCCATTTTGTTGTAAATTATAACTTTAAATAACTTATACCAAACCCAATAAATGTTTAGTTTTTAATTGGGTTTTGTATTAGATAAGTAAGAGGGTATAACTTTTTTAGATACAATTCTTAAAAAAATTCTAAAGATATAAATATGAAATCAATTATGAAAAGATACTTACCCTATATAAAAAGTTATAAATTGCAATACTTTTTTGTTTTTATTGGTATCATCTTAACTGTTAGTGCTACTATAGCTACAGCTGAGATTATGAAGTATGTTATGGATGATATGCTGATAGAACAAAAAGAGGAGATGCTCTACCTTATACCACTTAGTCTTGTTGGTATATATTTTGTAAAAGGTATTGGTCGTTATGTTCAGTCTGTTTTTATGAGTTATATAGGTCAGCATATGGTTACCCGTTTTCGTGAAATACTTTTAGATAAGATTATAAACCTTGATATGGGATTTTTATATATCAATCGAAGTGGAGAACTTATATCTCGTGTAACGAATGACATACAAAGGATTCAATATTTTGTATCAAATATGCTTCCTGAATTATTTCGTGAAAGTTTAACTGTTGTTGGACTTTTAGCATATATAATCTACCTAAATCCAAATCTTGCTTTTTACTCTCTTGTTGGTATCCCCGTAGTTATATACCCACTTTTTGCAATAGCTAAAAAACTTAAAAAGTATTCTCGTCGTTCACAAGAAAAAAATGCAGATGTGGTAACTAGACTTACGGAGGTTTTTAACAACTCTGAGATTATAAAAGCAAATGCAACAGAAAAGTTTGAACTAGATAGATTTAGTGTTCAAAATTGGCAGTTTTTTAAGATAAATATGAAAAGTACATATGTTGGAGAGTTAGTATCACCTATACTTGAAATCATAGGAGCAACAGGTCTTGCAGCAGTTGTGTTTTTAGGTGGTAGAGAAGCTTATAATGGCAACATTACCCCTGGTGATTTTATAGCATTTTTAACAGCAGTTGGACAGATTTTTCAGCCTGTTCGTCGCATCGGTTCTATATATGCAAAGATTCAAGATGCTTCATCAGCTAGCGAGAGAATTTTTGAGATACTAGATACAAAAAGTAAGATAGAAGATGGTAAAAAGATATTACAAGATGATATAAAAAATATAGAATTTAAAAATGTAAAGTTAAAATATGAAGATTCTTATGCTTTAGATGATATAAATATAAACATAAAAGAGGGTGATAATATAGCTTTAGTAGGTGATAGTGGAGGTGGAAAATCAACTTTTATAAATATGTTACTTCGCTTTTATGACCCTGATGATGGTAGTGTGTTAGTAAATGGTACAGATATAAAAGAGTTTACACTTGAGTCTTTAAAACATCATATATCACTTGTTTCTCAAAGGGTGTATATATTTCAAGATACTTTAGCATCGAATGTAGCTTATGGTCAAGAGATAGATGAAAAAAAGGTAAATGAAGCATTGGCTTTAGCAGATGCAACAGAGTTTGTTTCTCAGTTAGAAAATGGAATCTATACAAAAATGGAAGAGTTTGGAGTAAATCTCTCAGGTGGTCAAAGACAAAGAGTAGCGATAGCAAGAGCCATCTACAAGCACTCATCTCTTATACTTTTTGATGAGGCAACATCAGCACTAGATAATGAGAGTGAAAAAAGAATTCAAAAAGCTTTAGATGAGTATGCAAAAGATAAAGTTACTATCACCATAGCACATAGACTTAGCACCATAGAGGATGCAGATAAGATTTTAGTTATGCAAAAAGGAGTTATAGTAGCATCTGGAACTCATAACGAACTTTTAAAATTTTGTGATGCTTATAAAAAGTTAGCTGGTAAATTTCATTAACCATATGAATGAAAAATAGTCTATAATCTCATTTACATGGAAAAGATTTTAGATAAAATAGAAGATTATAAACATATTGTTATACTTATTGATGATTGTGAGTCTATAGGTCATTTAGCTTCTGCAAATGCTTTATATACATACTTGTTACAGTTACATAAAAAAGTTTCTTTGTATAGCAAGTCTAGTGATTATGGTTTAAATTTGGAGTTTTTACCTTGGATAAGTAAGTTAAAAACATCTTATCCATCATCTTCAGATGTAGAGATTGATATAGTTAGTTCTATAGTATTGTTTGATTATTTTCAAAAAAAACAGATTAAGTTAAATGTTAAAATGGCTACATCTTTATATGCAGGTTTACTTTATGAAACAGATGGTTTTAGAAAAAACATCATTGATACTAAAGTATTTTTAATGGCACAGAAGTTGCTAGAAAGTGGAGCAGATGTAGAACTTTGTACTAAAAATATTTTAAAATACCAATCTCTTTCTAGGCTTAGACTTAAAAATATTTTACTTAATAAAATGATTTTGAAAGATAATGCAACTTTAGCTGAGTTTGATGTCAATGATGACGATTTAAAGATGAGTGGTAGTAGTATAAAAGATGTTGATGTAGTGTTAAAAGATGCATTATCGTTAGTAACTGTAACAAAAGTGATTATAATCTATAAAGAAGAAGTTATAAGGAGTGAGTGTGAGTAGAAGAAAAGGTAGTTCAGCATTATTTGGTTGGTTGTTTTTAGCTGTATTGTTAGGTGGAGTGTTATATATTTATAACTCAAAGATGTTTGAAAGAGTTAGTCCAACTATCTCATTACAAAACAATGGATATTGGAATTTAAGAAAGCCTTTAAAACTTGATATATCAGATGCTAGTGGTATAAAGTCTTATAAAGTTACTTTGAAAACATCTGCTGATGAGATAGTTTTATATAATGAATATTTAGTTAAATACAGCGATTCTATACATATAGAGATAAAGCCACCAAGAAGTGCTTATGCTATGAACTATAAAAAGATTCAGATATCAGTGGAAGTTGTTGATAACAGTAAATGGAATCTATTTGAAGGTAACAAAGCTACTGGTGCATTTGTGCTAAATATAGATAAAAAAAGACCTAAACTCAGTATAATCGCAAACTCTTATAAAATCTCTAAAGGTGGTTCTGCTCTTGTTATATTTAAAGCGGAAGATGAAAACTTAAAAGATATATATATAGAAACAAACTATGGTAAAAAGTTCAAAGTAACACCATTTTATAAAAAAGGTTATTATATATCTTTGTTAGCTTGGCCTGTAAAAGAGAGAACATTCAAAGCAAGTGTCATAGCTAATGATGTTGCAAACAATAGCTCAAAAGCATATATACCACTATACTTAAAAAACAAACCATATAAATTATCACATATCAAGATAAGTGATAGATTTTTAAAAGGTAAAATTGCAGACTTAGCTTATGAATTTGTTGAGACTCAGGGTGTTACAGACCCACTAGAACAGTTTAGAATCATAAACGAAAAAGTAAGAGCAAAAAATGAAAAATTAATTCATAAGATAACATCAGAAGTACCACAAGAGATGATTAGTGACTTTAAAATAAATAAAATGTATCCTCTTAAAAATGCACAAGTTGTAGCACATTTTGGAGATCATAGAAAATACTCTTATGGGGGGAGTCCACTTAGTGAGTCATATCATTTAGGGTTAGATTTGGCTAGTAATTCATTAGCAGAGATTAAACCTCAAAATGGTGGTGATGTTGTTTATGCTGACTATAATGGTCTCTATGGTAATATGCCTATAATAAGTCATGGTTTAGGGTTATATACACTTTACGGGCATTGTTCTAGTGTCATTGTAAATAGTGGAGATACTATAAATGACTACGATGTAATAGCAAGAACTGGTAAAAGTGGTTATGCTATGGGTGATCATCTTCATTTTGGTGTTTTAGTTCAAGGCATAGAAGTTAGACCACAAGAATGGATGGATTCTACTTGGATAAAACTAAACATAACAAATGTTATAAAAGATGCTAAAAAATTAATAAATAGAGCAGGATAAGATTTCAATGTATTTTCAGACTACTATAAAAAAACCTGTTGAACTTGTAGGTATAGGTCTGCATAAAGGTTCACCTGTAAAGCTAAGATTAGAACCATTAGAGTCAAACAGTGGGATAATTTTTCACAGAAGTGATGTTAATGTATCTATACCATTAAAGCCAGAAAATGTAGTAGATACAAAGATGGCAACAGTGATAGGAAAAGATGGTTTTGTTATATCTACTATAGAACATTTACTTTCAGCTGTTTATGCTTACGGGATTGATAACTTAAGAGTTATAGTAGATGCTGATGAAGTTCCTGTTATGGATGGTAGTAGTGTGAGTTACTGTATGCTTCTTGATGAAGCTGGTACTTTAGAACTAGATGTAGCAAAAAAGATTATGAAAATAAAAAAAGAGGTTATTGTTCAAGAGGGTGATAAATATGTCAAATTATCACCTGCACCAGATTTAAAATATGATTTTACGATTAAATTTCCACATCCTGTTATTCAAAATCAAGATTTTGTTTTAGAGTTTACTAAACAAAAATATAAAGATGAGATATCTCGTGCTAGAACTTTTGGTTTTTTACATGAGGTTCAGTATCTTCGTTCAAAGGGTTTAGCACTTGGTGGTTCACTTGAAAATGCCATAGTATTGGATGATAAAAAAGTTTTAAATCCTGAAGGATTAAGATTTTCAGATGAGTTTGTTAGACATAAAATTTTAGATGCTATAGGTGATATGTCTTTAATCGGTATGAATTTTGTAGGTAACTATGAAGCTTTAGCTGGTAGCCATGATTTAAACCACAAACTAACTCTTGAACTTTTAAAAAGTGAAGAAAACTATGAAGTTATAGAGTTGGCTAGTGAAAAAACAGTAGAATTAGAAAAAGCTTATGCGTAAAGATGTAGATGTATTGCTTATAGCACTATCTTCACCTATAATGGTTGGGATTTATGAAGATTCTAAACTTATAGACAGTGTAGTAAGTGAGGAAAAAAGTTCAGATATTTTAGCTTCTATCTATGATAAGATTTTTAAAAAATATAATGTAAAAAGATTATATTTTGCTAATGGTCCGGGTAGTTTTATGGCTATTAAAGTTGCATATATATTTTTAAAGTCTATTAGTATATTAAAAGATATAGAACTTTTTGCAACAGATGCTTTTAAATTTAATGAAAACAATCCTATAAAAGCGATTGGAAAGCTATACTTTGTTAAAATCTCCCAAGAGATACAAACTCAAAAACTCGATAATGTACCTATAGTAGCATTTAAACTTCCAAAGTTACTAGATCATAATGAGTTTAGCACTAATACTGCACCGTTATACAAGATAGGTGCAGTTAGTTAAAATATAAAAATAGGAAATGAATTGGTTATAAGTGTACCAGCAACAAGCGCAAATCTAGGTCCTGGTTTTGATTCTCTAGGGTTAGCTGTAGATTTGAGAAATAAAGTTGAATTTCGTCAATCAAGATTTTTTAGTGTTAGTATAAAAGGTGAGGGTGAAAATAACCCAAAACTAAAAGGTAATAATCTTTTTATAAGCATATTTAATGAACATTTTAGCCGTTTGACTAAAAAGAAACAAAATTTTAAATTTACTTTTTATAACAAGATTCCTATGTCAAGAGGCTTAGGTAGTTCATCTGCTGTAATAGTTAGTGCTATAGCATCTGCACACGAAGCTGCTAACATTAGAGTTTCTAAGCGTCGTATTTTAAACCATGCTCTTATGTATGAAAGTCATCCTGATAATATTACACCAGCAGTTATGGGTGGATTTAATGCAGCTACAGTTGAAAAAAATAAGGTTTTTTCTCAGTATAAGCATCTACCATCATATCTTAAAGCTATAGTTGTAATACCAAATAAGCAGATGAATACTTCAAAATCAAGAACTGTTTTACCAAAATCTTATTCAAAAGAAAATGCTATATATAACTTAACTCATACAGCACTAACTGTAGCATCTTTTTTTAATGAAGATTGGGAGATGTTAAAACTTGCATCTCAAGATAGATTTCATCAAAAAGCAAGAATGAAACAACTACCAGAACTTTTTTCAGTTCAAAAAGTAGCTTATGAAAGTGGTGCGTTGATGAGTACACTTTCAGGTAGTGGTTCTACTTTCTTTTCAATGGCTTATGATGATGATGCACCTATGATAGCAAACAGATTATCACAGAAATTTCCTGATTTTATAGTTAAAATTTTAGATTTTGATAACAGTGGATTGATAATAGAGCGATAAACTCTATTAAATAAAGCAAGTTTTAGATATAATGATGAAAATTTCTCATAAACCGATTAGAATGTGCATATCTTGCAGAAAAAGAGAATCACAAGATAGTCTGGTTAGACTTCAATGTACTGATGGTTCATTAGAAGTTTATAAGATGAATGGTAGAAGTTTTTACTTATGTAGAAACTGTATAGATGAAGAAAAAAAAGTTTTAAAATCACTAATGCGACAATGTAAAAGTGGTGATAAAGATAAACTTATGAATAAACTAAAGGAGATCATCACTGATGATGGAAAAAGTTAGAGTACACGAAATTGCAAAAGAGCTAGGTATAGCGTCAAAAGAAGTTATAGCAAAAGCTTCGGAAATGAAAATAGAAGTAAAGTCAGCACAAAGTACATTAACAATGGAGCAAGCAGAGTCTCTTGCTAATTTTATAATGAATGCTAAGAAACCTGTTGCTAAAGCTACACCTGCTGTAAAAGTTGTTGAAAAAGTAGAAAAAGAAGTGGTTGTTGAAAAAGAATCTGTAGAAGTGAAAACTGAAGAAGTTTCTAAAAAAGTTGAAGAAACAAAAGAAGCAGATAAAAAAGATGAACCAGTAAAAGAAAAAGAAGTTTCTACATCAGCTATTAAAGTAAAAAAAGATCCAATAAGTGGTATAAGAGTGGTAGAACCAAAAATTATGCCAAAAATTAAAAGATCTGGATTAAAAATAGTTAAGAAGAAAAAGCCTAAAGTTGTAGAAAATTTCGATTTACCTAAAAAGCAAGTTGCTGTTTCTAACTATGGAAAAATGAGTGCTGAAGTATTAGAAGAATTAGCTTCAAAGAAAAGATCTAAACAATCTACTGCAGCAGCGAGAAAACAAGAACAAGGTAAAAGATTAGATATCTTTGGTGGTTCTATGGCAGAAGTTTCTATGGATATGGATGATCAAGTAACTCTTCTTGATTTAAATGCTACAGAAAGAGCTCCTTTAGTTCCTGAGCAACCAAGAAAACCTAGACAACCAAAACCAGCTGGTAGAAATGGTAATAAAAAACAAGCTCCTCGTGGTAGAAATGTTCGCAAAGACAAAAAGAAAAAGTATACTAAAGAGAAGCAAATAGATGAAGTTATCACTCATGTAGAGATTCCTGAAGATATCCGTGTTTATGAATTTGCTGAAAAACTTAATCGTCCTATGTCTGATATTATTAAAGTTCTTTTTGATCTTGGTATGATGATGACTAAAAATGATTTCTTAGGAAATGATGAGATAGAGATTCTTTCAGAAGAGTTTGATGTTGAAGTAACAATTGTTGATCCAAAAGATGCATTTAACTATGAAGAAGATTCAAAACAAGATATTGAAGAAGATCCAGATGCTACAGAAAGACCTCCTGTTATTACAATCATGGGTCATGTTGACCATGGTAAAACATCGTTACTAGATGCTATTCGTGATGCAAAAGTAACTGAGGGTGAAGCTGGTGGTATCACTCAACATATAGGTGCTTATACAGTTGAACAAAATGGTAAAGCTATAACTTTCTTAGATACTCCGGGTCATGCTGCATTTAGTGCTATGCGTCAAAGAGGTACAGATGTTACAGATATTATTATCATAGTTGTTGCTGCTGATGATGGTGTAAAACCTCAAACAGAAGAGGTTATAAAACTTGCTAAAGAATCAGGTGTTCCAGTTATAGTAGCACTTAATAAAATGGATAAAGAAACAGCTAACCCAGACTTAGTAAAAGGTCAGATGGCTGAGAGAGATATGAATCCTGTTGATTGGGGTGGAGATATTGAGTTTATCCCTGTTTCTGCAAAAACTGGTATGGGTATCGATGATTTACTTGAAAATATCCTTTTAACTGCTGATGTACTAGAACTTAAAGCAAATGAAAAAGTAAAAGCAAAAGCTGCTGTTGTTGAATCTTCACTTGAAAAAGGTCGTGGACCAGTTGCAACTGTAATTGTTCAAAATGGTACTCTTAAAGTTGGTGATTATGTAGTTTGTGGTTCATCTTATGGTCGTGTAAAAGCACTTACTGATGAACATGGAAATAGAGTTAAAAGTTTACTTCCAAGTCATACAGCGCAAGTAGCGGGTCTTGATAGTGTTCCAGCTTCTGGTGAAGTTATGCAAGTTATGGATAATGACAAAGAAGCTAAAGAGTATGCAATGAAAAGACATGAGTATGATAGACATAAAGAACTTTCACATTCAACTAAAGCAACTCTTGAAGATATGACAGCTATGATTGCAGAGGGTAAACTTAAAACTCTTAAAGTTGTACTTAAAGCTGATGTTCATGGTTCACTTGAGGCACTTAGAACATCTCTAAATGAACTTAGAAATGAAGAGGTAAAAGTAAATGTTATCTCTGCTGGTGTTGGTGGAATTACTGAAAATGATGTTGAACTTGCAAGTGCAAGTGAAAACTGTATCCTTTTAGGTTTTAATATCCGTCCAACTGGTTCAGTAAAAGCACTTGCTAAACAAAGAAATTTAGAGATTAGAAACTATTCTATCATCTATCAACTTCTTGATGATGTAACTGGTATGCTAACTGGTATGATGGCTCCAAAATATAACGAAGAAAATACTGGTCAAGCTGATGTTAAAGATACTTTCAAAACACCAAAAGGTATGATTGCTGGTTGTATGGTTGTTGATGGTAAACTTATCCGTGGTGGACTCGTTCGTGTTATTCGTGATGGTGTTGTTATATTTGAGGGTGAACTTACTTCTCTTAAACGCTTCAAAGATGATGTAGAAGAGGTTGGTAATGGTTATGAATGTGGTGTTGGTATCAAAGGTTATAATGATGTAGTTGTTGGGGATGTTATTGAAACATTCAAAAGAGTTGAACAAAAAATCTCTTTATAACAATGACTGAAGCACAAATAAAGCTAAAGCGAACCGACTCTATACTTGCAGAGTTGATTCCTGAAGCTCTTTCACAATTAAATGACAATCGTCTTCATGAATTAGATATCATAGAAGTTAAATGTTCTCGTGGTCGTGATGATGCTAAGGTTTATATAGACCCTAGCTTCTTTACTGATGAAGAAAAAAAAGTTTATCTAAAACAACTTAGAAAAGCTCGTCCGATTATTGAAGATCATTGTAAAAAAGATCAAGGTTGGTTTCGTTGTCCTAAACTTGTTTTTGAGTTTGATGAACATCTAAAACAAGCACAACATATAGATGACCTTTTTAAAAAAATAGCAAATAGGTAAAATATGAGTTTAGAAAAAGATATAGAATCACTTGTAAAGTCTGTAGATATGGAACTTTATGAGATCTCTACAGTTAGTGAATTTGATGAAACTATATACCGTATAGCAGTTATTTCTACTGAGATAGAAGATGGAAAGAGAAAACCCGTATCGTTAGATGCTTGTGCAGAACTTAGTCGTTTAATCTCTCCTTTATTAGATGTAACTCCTCCTGTTTCAGGTGACTACCGTATGGAAGTTGGAAGCCCTGGGATTGAGAGAAAACTTAAAAATATGAAAAATTTTGAACTTTCTATCGGTGAAAAAGTTAAATTAGTTTTAATAAATTCAGATAAAATAAAAGGTACTATAACTAAAGTTGATGGTACTAAAATTTTTGTTGATGTAGATTCAAAAGAAGAAGTTTTTGAATTTGGTGAGATAGCAAAAGCAAAAACATATTTTGAATGGTAATAGACAATAATTTTTTTATGTCTCTTGCTATAAAAGAGGCTTGGAAATATCAAGGGTTAACTTACCCAAATCCAGCTGTAGGATGTACTATAGTTGGAAAACATCAAGAGATTTTAGCAGTAGAGGCTCATCAAAAAGCTGGAGAACCTCATGCTGAAGTAAATGCACTAAAATTTGCTTACTTTAAACTTACAAATGATAAATCTATCTTAGATTTAGAAAAATCACAAGAGATACATACTTTTCTTTTAAAAAATCATAATCATATTTTTAATGGTGTCTCTATATATACCACTCTTGAACCATGTTCCCATGTAGGAAAAACTCCATCTTGTGCATCTCTTATATCTAAACTTGGAATAAAAAAACTTTTTGTTGGTTCAAATGATTTTAATAAAATCGCTTCAAATGGCAATAAAATAGTAAAAGATTCAGGTGTTGAGATAATAGATAGTATTTTAGAAGATGAGTGTAATAAACTCCTAGAACCATTTAAAAAATGGCAAGATAAAAATTTTGTATTTTTTAAAGTTGCTCAAAGATTAGATGGTTCAACAGATGGAGAAGTGAGTTCATTAGAATCAAGAACAAATGTTCATGCTATGAGAGATGTTTGTGATCTATTAGTTATAGGTGGAAATACTGTAAGGGTAGATAGACCAACATTAGATGCAAGATTAGTAGATGGAAAAGCACCAGATATACTTATAATATCAAGAGAAAAAGAGTTTGATAAAACTATACCACTTTTTAATGTTGTTGGTAGAAAAGTTTTTATAGAAAATAATTTTAAAAGATTAGATGATTATAAAAATATAATGATAGAGGGTACTTCAAAGATGTTTGAACTTTCAAAACCTTATGTTGATTTATATCTTTCTTATATGGCTAGTGATTTTGATATATTAAATATAAAAAAAGACTCAAAAGATATAATTATTTGGATGAAGTGATAAAACATAACTATATGGAGTAAGAATGATTAAATTAAGAAAATTAGTATATTTAGCTATAACATTAACACTATTTTATTATATATTTATTGCAAATATATTGGTGACATTATCTATTATAATCTCATTATATGTTGCTTTTAAAATTTATAAGGTTTATGCGAGAAATAAGCTAAAAAAGATGTCTAGTTCTAAAGAGTTATTTGCTAAAAGTGAATTGGGGCTTTTTATAGCACTTGTTGCAAAGGTTGCTAAAGCAGATGGTAGAGTAAGTGAACTTGAAGCTCAACTTGTTGGAATTATGTTTGATGATATTTCAAGAATTTTTCCAAATCAGGAAAAAACTAGAACTATTTTAAAAGATATTTTCAATGAAGAAAAAGAAAAGTTAGATAACACAAAAGAGATAGCACAATCTTTAAATAAACTACTTGGTAGAAGTAGATTAAAAAGAAATCAATTTGTAGAATTTTTAATCCAACTAGCTTTTGTAGATGGTGGGATTAGTTCTGATGAAGATAAAATTTTACGAGAGATAACAACAGAGTTAAATATAACTTCGGACGAATACAATACTTTAGTAAGTAAATTTGAAAATATGATGAAAAATCAGCAACAAAGCATGAGTACAGATGAAGCTTATAAAGTTTTAGGTGTAAGTGAAAATGATGATTTAAATAGCATCAAAAAAGCTTATAGAAAATTAGTAAGACAATACCATCCAGACATCATAAAATCACAAGACAAAGATGAAGCTTATATAGAAGAAGCAACAGCTAAAACACAAGAGATAAATCAAGCTTATGAGATTATAAAAAAGAACAAAAGTTAATCTAAATCCAAATAAATTTGGATTTAGTATGTATGAATTTCTTTTGGAAACTCTCTTGATTTAACTTCATCTGAGTAAGTTTTTACAGCATCTTTTACGATACTAGCTCCATCTATATATTTTTTAACAAACTTTGGTGTGAACTCTTCAAAAAGTCCTAACATATCTGAAAATACTAATACTTGACCATCTACACCATTACCCGCTCCTATGCCGATAACAGGTATATTTACACAAGAAGCTATCTCCGAAGCTAGTTCTGCTATAACACCCTCTATAACCATACAAAATGCACCAGCTTCTTCTATGGCCCTAGCATCTTCTATAAGGCTTTGTTGCTCTTTGGCTGTTCTACCTTTGACTTTGTAGCCACCTTCACCTCTTACAGATTGTGGAAGTAACCCAATATGTCCACATACTGCGATGCCATTACTTACTAGATGCTCAACAATATATGCTTTATCTGCTCCACCCTCTATTTTTACACAGTCAGCCTCTGTTGTTTGAAAAACTTTTATAGCATTTATTAGGGCATCCTCTTTATTTGTATATGTTCCAAAAGGCATATCAGAAACAATAAAGGTATTTTTTGCACCACTACATACTGCATTTGTATGGTAAATCATCTGCTCAAGATTTGCACTTAATGTATCTTTACGACCTGCAAAACTCATATTTAAGCTATCACCAACTAAAATCATATCTACACTATTTTCAAAAAGTTTAGCAAATAGTGCATCATAAGCTGTAATCATCACTAAAGGTCTTTCACCTTTAGTCTTTTGTATCGAATTAATAGTCATTTTTTTATTCATAAAGGTATTTTAACTAAAAATTGCTATAATTTGAACAATTTAGGAGAAAATTTTATGGGAATAAAAAGTCATCTTGAAGCCAACTTCGATTTTGAAATTGTTGATGAATTTTTAGACCATTATTCTATGATGGCTGACAGTATGGAAGTTATGATAGTTGACCTTTCAAAACCAGAAATGCATAGTATAGTTGTGGATGAATTGTTTCGTATTTTTCACAGTATCAAATCAGCTGCAGCTTTTTTACAAATAGAATCTATGATGAAACTTGCTAGGCTTGTTGAAGATGCATTAGATGTTCTTAGAAAATCTGATAAACCTGTTACAGATGAGATTGTATCTTGGTTACTCAATATAAACGATATGTTTGAGCAATGGAATGATGATTTAAAAAATGATGCTAAACTCTCAAAGATAAAATTTTCTCTATTAAAAATACCTGACTTGGATAAATAATGAAAAACTTAGTAGCATACATAACAACTGGTTATCCAGAAAAATCTTTTACTATAGATTTAGCACTAGCTCTTGGTGAAAATGGTGTAGATACACTTGAACTAGGAGTTCCTTTCTCTGACCCTGTAGCTGATGGTCCTTTGATAGAAAAAGCAAATCATAAAGCTTTAGAACTTGGTTTTAAGTTTCAAGATTTATTGGAAGTATCAACAGAGATAGCACCTAGTATAGATACACTTTGGATGGGTTATTTCAACAGTTTTTATCAACAAAATATGGATAAACTTATACCTTTAGCTAGTAAGATAGGTGTAAATGGTTTAATCATACCTGATTTACCACATGAAGAGGCTAAAAATTATTCAAATCTTTTTAATAGTAATAATGTATCAAATATTAGTTTTGTAGCACCAACAGATGGTGAAGATAGAATTAAAGAGGTTGTAGAAGATGCTAAGAAGTTTATCTATATGGTAGCTTATACAGGTATTACAGGTTCAGGTAAAGCTGAAGATTTACAACCATTTTTAAATTCTATTAAAAAGTATACAACTACTCCTGTTTATGTAGGTTTTGGAGTAAATGCAAAAACAGCTAAAGATAAAGTAAAAGGTGCAGATGGTGTTATAGTTGGAAGTGCTTTTATAGATATTCTTTTAAAAGATAATTTAAATTATACTCAAAAGATAAAAGAGTGTGCAGATATAGCAAAAGTTATAAAAAATGAGATAAATAGCTAATATGAAGTTAGATTTATCTTCTTGGATGCTTATCCTTTTTATAATACTTTTTATTTTAAGTGTATGGAAAATATATGCATTTTTACCAAATAAACCATTAGCAGATGATGATACAACAAAAGAGTCTCAAGATGAATTGTTAAATATAATAACGAGTGTTATAAAAAAGAATAATGCAGAGATTAATTCAAAAGAACTATACTTAAAAGTTATAGAAGATGATAGTTTTGATTCAAAAAAGTTTTGGAGATTTAATCAAAATAGACTAAATCAACTTTTAAAAAAGTATTATATAGAACATAAAACGATAAGTTCTATAAAAGATATTTATAATAGTTAAAATTTAGCTTTTAAATTCATAATTAACCACACTTTAAGTAATATCTTTGTAACATTTCAGACTTAAAATTAAACAAGGATATGTGCAAAATGAAAAGAACATACCAACCCCATAACACACCAAGAAAAAGAACTCACGGTTTTAGAAGTCGTATGGCTACTGCTAATGGTCGTAATGTTTTAAAGCGTCGTCGTGCTAAAGGTCGTAAAAGATTGACAGTTTAGGCAAATTTGATGTATTGAAATTGCATAAGCAGTTTCAATATGTTTATAGAAAAGGAAAATCTCAACATTCTTCAAGCGTTGTGTTATTTTACCTTCCCCAAAAATCATCAATAGAAAATCATACTAAATTAGTAGGATTTACTGCAACCAAAAAGATTGGTAATGCTGTTAAAAGAAATAGATCCAAAAGAAGATTGAGAGCTTTATTTTTAAAGTATTCAGATTCATTAAAAAATGGAACTTATGTTTTTGTAGCCAAACAGTCTACTCCAGATTACCCATCAGATAAATTAGATTTAGAATTTAAAAAAGTTATATCAAGAGCCAAGGCATTTAATGATTAGAAAGTTGTTATTGAAACTTTTATGGTTGTATCAGAAGTTTTTTACTTTAATTGGCTTTGGAAGTTGTAGATACTACCCAACTTGTAGTGAATTTGCAAAGATTAACTTTGAAAACAATTCACTTTCAAGTGCTTTTTACCACACTTCTACTAGAATACTACGATGTAATCAATTATTTGATGGGGGGATAGAATATCCACTACTTGATAAACTAACTTTAAAACCTATAGATTTAAAAGTTGATTCTATAAAGTACTGGTTAGTTCCCAATAAAAAGAACCGTTTTTACATTATAAAAAATTTTTCATACAGAGGAAATTCATGTTAGATAATATGTCACCAAACCAAAGATTAATGATAGCCGTTGTGTTATCTGTAGTTTTTTTCGTAGCTTATACAGCGATTTTTCCACCAGCTAAGCCAGAGATGTCACAAGAGAATAAACAAATTCAAAGTGTTCAGTTTAGTAAAGATGTAACTACTCCTAGTCTATCAGATACAAAAACACAAGAAAATTTAGCAGGTCATACAATATCTCAAAAAGATATAATGGCAAGTGATTCGAGTACAATTGTAACTATAACAAGTAAAGATTTTATCTTAAAAATAGATACATTAGGTCGTATTAGTTCAATGGAATTATTACAAGATAAATATAAAACTAAAGATGGTGAACATGCCCAACTTATCTCAAAAACTGGTACAAAACCATTATACCTTAGATTTTTAGATGAAACTTTAAATAAACAAGCTATTGCTACATCATACAGTGCAAGTGTTCAAGATATAACTTTAACAAACAACTCACAAAAAGTTGTATTAACTCAAAAATTACCAAATCTAGTTGTAACAAAAGAGCTTACATTCTATGCAGATGGTCATTATGATGCAAAAGTTTCGTTGTCTAAAGAGAAAAGATATTTTGTATATCTAGGGCAAAGACCTAAAGTAAATGAAAAAGAACAGATGATGAGTGCAGTTGGAGTATTAGTATATGGTGATGATGAAATACTAACTATTATAGAAGATGGTGATGTTGAAGGTCGAAAAATTTTCACGGGTATTCAAGTTATGTCTGCATTTGATCAATACTCTGCAACTATTATGTATGGTTTCTCGAAAGATACAAATATCATAATAGATAGAGATCGTGATAATAATCCAGTAGCTTATTTTGAAGCATTACCTACTATGAGTTTTAATGGTTATATTGGGCAAAAAAATTATAAAGTTTTAGAAAATATAAATCCAGTATTAACAAATGTAATAGAATATGGTTGGTTCACATTCGCAGCCAAACCAATATTTGCACTTCTTTCAT